>DASSMB010000154.1:0-3277 GCA_035689095.1 Rubrobacteraceae bacterium
TTGTTGGACTTCCTGGCCCGCTCGGCGGAGAAGACGTCGTGGCACTGGGCTGCCCGCACGCCGGGCACCTTGTTCGCCGTGATGCTCATGCCGATCCCCGTACCGCACACCAGGATGGCCCGGTCGTGATCTCCCCTGGCGACCGCCTCCGCGACCTCCACCGCCACGTCCGGGTAGTCCACGCCCGCGCTCTCGGCCTCTTCCTTGGAGGCGGGGCTGTAGTCCTTCACCTCATGGCCCAGTTCCTTGAGGTGCTCGGCCAGCGTCTGCTTGAGTTCCAGCGCCGCGTCGTCGGCGCCGATGGCTATGACTCCCATCTTTCGACCTCCTGATGGCTAGATCTACGGATCTTGTATATCTTACTCCGCTTACTCCGCCGACTTCATCACGTCGGTCAGGGCCGGGAAGATGGGGCGGAGGCTCGGGTAGATCTCCTTGTAAACTTCGTTGTAGAGGCGGTCGTAGAACGCGGCCCGCTTCTCGTCGGGCTCGTAGCGGGCGCCCTCGCCGCTCATGGCTTCTGCGGCCTCGCGGATGCCGTCGTGCATGCCGGACGCGGCGGCGGCGAGCATCCCGGAGCCGAGGCAGGTGCTCTCTATCTCCTGGCACACCGAGACCGGACGCTGCATGATGTCCGCCACGATCTGGCACCACAGCGAGCTGCGCGATCCGCCGCCCAGGGCCAGGACGTGCTCGACCGGCTTCTCCAGGCCGCTCTCCGCTCCGTCGGTCATCAGCCGCTGCTCGAAGGCTATGCCCTCCAGGATCGCGCGGTAGGCGTGCGCCTTGCCGTGGGCGCCGGTCCAGCCGAGCATCACCCCGCGCGCCGCCGTGTCCCAGTACGGTGTCAGGGCGTTGTTCCAGTACGGGACCGCGAGCAATCCTCCGGAGCCGGGCTTAAGCTGCGCCGCGGCGGACTCCAGGATCTGCTCCGTCCCCAGCCCGAGCCCCAGATCGCTGCCGTCAAAGCCGGCGAACTTGTCCACGAACCAGCTAATAGTGAACGTGCCGCCCGCGAGCAGGGTCTCCAGGGTGTAGGTGCGCGGGATCGGGCCGGCGAGCACCCGGTACTCGTTGCCCCAGGAGTAGTTCTCGCTGTACGTACCGGAGACGACTGCCGTGCCCAGGTTGAGGTACGCCTTCCCCGGCTCCGTGATGTTCGCCCCCAGCCCGGCCGACTGCCCGTCGCCGACGCCGCTCACAATGGGGAGTCCGTCGGGAAGCCCGATCTCTCGCGCGATCTCGCTCCTAAGCTCCCCGATAACGTCGCCCGGAGCGTACAGCTCGCACATCTGCTCGCGGCTCAGGCCCGCGAGGTTCAGCAGCTCGTCGGACCACTCGAAGGTCTCCATGTCCACGAGGCCCAGGGGGTCGGCGGTGGCCCAGGAGGTGCGCCAGTGTCCGGTCATCTTATGCACCAGGTAGGCGTGTACGTCCACCAGACGGGCCGTCCGGTCCAGGATGTCCGGCTCGTGCTCGCGCATCCACAGGATCTTGAACAGGGCCGGCGTCGGGTTCGGCGGCTTGCCGGTGAGCCGGTGTACTTCCTCGGAGCCGTATTTGGCGACCTCCTCGCGCGCCCGCGAGTCGAGCCACAGCATCGCGGGCCGCAGGGGCTGGTCGTTCTCGTTCAGGCACACGAACGTCTCGCGCTGATGGGTGATGCCGATGGCCCCGATCCTGCGCTGGTCCACGCTCTGAGCCGCGATCCTCAGCGCCTCCTTCGTCGAGGTCCACCAGTCCTCGGCGTTCTGCTCGCCCCAGTCCGGCTGCGGGCTGGAGAGCTGAAAAGTCCCCCGGCCTTCGGCCACCGCGTTCCCCCGGCTGTCCCACACCACGGCCTTCGTCGCCGTCGTCGAGCAGTCGATCCCTATGACCAGATCGGTCGCCATGCGCGCCCCTTCCTATTGGCCTTGTCCCTGCGCGACATCATAGAACATCCGCATTTTTCGCGTTACCGCTTCTCCGTTTGCCTCTGACGGAGCGAGAAGATAGGCTAGGTACCTGCGAACGGGAAGGAGCCGGATTGTTCGACGGAGATGTGGCGTGGGTTACCGGCAGCAGCAAGGGGATCGGGCGCGCGGTCGCCCTCGACCTGGCCCGCGAGGGTTGCGATGTCGCCGTCCACTATAACAGCGGCGAGGATGAGGCCCGGGAGGTGGTCGAACAGATAGAAGCCCTGGGGCGGCGGGCCTTCGCGGTGCGCGGAGACGTCTCCGACGGCGCGGAGGTGAAGCGGATGGTCCGGGAGATAGAGGACCGCTTCGGCCGCGTGGACGTGCTGGTGAACAACGCGGGTTCTTTCGTCGAGCGGCGCACGCTGGAGGAGATGACCGAGGACGTGTGGGACCGGGTGATGGCGGTCAACCTCAAGAGCGTATACCTCTGCTCGCAGGCGGTACTGCACCTGATGAGACGTCAGGGAGGCGGAAAGATCGTCAATATCTCCTCCGTCTCGGCCAGGATCGGCGGCAGCCCCGACTCCATCGCCTACTCTACCGCCAAGGGTGGCGTCAGCACCCTGACCCGCGCGATGGCGAAAGCCCTGCTCCCCGACAACATCCTGGTCAACGCCGTCGCCCCCGGCCGCATAGACACCCCGCTCCACGACAGGTTTACCCCGGCCGAGAAACGGGAGGAGGGCGCCAGGAAGGTCCCTCTCGGGAGGGAAGGCACGCCCGAGGAAGTCTCCGGTGCCGTGGTGTACCTCGCGTCCGACCGCGCGAGCTACCTCGTCGGCGAGGTCATCGAGGTGAACGGCGGGCTGTGGATGGGCTGATGGATCGTGGCGTCGCGATGCTCCGGCATCCGCCGCCAGGGTGTTGAGTTTGAGGTTCAGTAGTGAAGGAGGATAGGGTGAAGTACCGGGAGTTGCGCGAAGAGGTGGCGCGGGTGGCGAGGGCTTTGATCTCCTCGGGTCTCGTCACCGGCACGTCGGGGAACGTCAGCGCCCGCACCCCGGAGGGTGATGTCCTGATCACGCCGAGCGGCCTGGACTACGAGATCCTACGGCCCGACGACGTGGTGCTCGTGGACCTGGACATGAACGTCCTGGAGGGCTCCCTGGTTCCCTCCACGGAGACCCCGATGCACACCGGCATCTACAGGGCGCGCCGGAACGTGGAGGCCGTGGTCCACACCCACTCCCGCTTCGCCACCACCCTGGCGTGCCTCGGTTGGGAGATACCACCGGTCCACTACATGCTAACCACCCTCGGCCCGGACGGCCGCATCCCGCTGGCGCCATACGTGCTCTACGGCACCGAGCAACTGGCCG
>DASSMB010000155.1:0-2818 GCA_035689095.1 Rubrobacteraceae bacterium
GTACGCGAAAGAGCGTAACAAGCGCTAGGAAGCTGCTTTTAGCGGGCATGGCAATTTGGCGAGCAGGTGCGCCGGTAGTAAGATACGTCTTACATATTCTAGTAAGCATTTACGGGAGAAAAGCATGGCCGAGAACGGACAACACACCGGGACCTTCAGGGTCAAGAGCGGGATGGCGCAGATGCTCAAGGGCGGCGTCATCATGGACGTGGTCAACGCCGAGCAGGCGAAGATAGCCGAGGAGGCCGGCGCCGTCGCCGTGATGGCCCTTGAGCGGGTCCCGGCCGACATCCGCGCCGACGGAGGCGTCGCCAGGATGAGCGACCCGGAGATGATCTCCGAGATACAGCAGGCCGTCTCTATCCCCGTGATGGCGAAGGCTAGAATCGGCCACTTCGTCGAGGCCCAGGTCCTCGAAGCCCTGGAGGTGGACTACATAGACGAGTCCGAGGTCCTGACTCCTGCCGATGAGGCGCACCACATAGACAAGGCCGCCTTCGAGGTGCCGTTCGTGTGCGGCGCGACCAACCTCGGTGAAGCCTTGAGGCGTATTGGCGAGGGTGCGGCCATGATCCGCTCCAAGGGAGAGGCCGGTACCGGAAACGTCGTCGAGGCCGTCCGTCACATGCGGGCGATAGTCGGAGGAATCCGCAAGCTCGGCGTGCTGGAGCACGAGGAGCTGATGAGCGAGGCCAAGAACCTCCAGGCCCCTTATGAGTTGGTGCGGTGGGTGGCGGAGAACGGGAGGCTGCCGGTCGTGCTGTTCACCGCCGGAGGTATCGCGACGCCTGCTGATGCTGCCTTGATGATGCAGCTAGGAGCTGATGGGGTGTTCGTGGGAAGCGGCATCTTCAAGAGCGGCGACCCGGCGAAGAGGGCGCGGGCCATCGTGCAGGCTACCACGCACTACAAGGACGCGAAGGTCGTGGCTGAGGTGAGCCGGGGGCTTGGAGAGGCGATGGTTGGCAGGGAGATGGGAGAGTTGAAGGAAGGAGAGCGGCTCGCTACCCGTGGCTGGTAACGGCGAGAGAAACGGCGTGGCGAGGATCGGGGTGCTCGCGCTCCAGGGAGACTTCCGGGAGCACGCGGAGATCCTGACGAAGCTCGGCGTCGAGCCGGTGGAGGTGCGGGCGCTGGAGGACCTGTCGGGGCTTGCGGGGCTTATAGTGCCGGGCGGGGAGTCCACGACCATCGGGAAGATGATGGTCTCCTCGGGGCTCCTTGACGGCATCCGCAGCTTCTTCTACAAGGGCGGGCCGGTGTGGGGGACGTGCGCGGGGATGGTACTCGCGGCCTCGGCGACTACGGGAGAGCGGCAGCCGCTCCTGGGGCTGATGAACGCGCTGGTCGAACGCAACGGGTTCGGACGGCAGGTCCATTCCTTCGAGACAGAGCTGGACGTGGAGGGGTTCGAGGAGCCGTTCACGGGGGTATTTATCCGGGCGCCGTTCTTCGAGGACGTCGGGCCGGGCGTGGAGGTGTTGAGCGAGGTCGGCGGCCGGGTGGTGGCGGCGCGGGGCGAGAACATCCTGGTGACGGCGTTCCATCCCGAGCTTACCGATGATGTGAGGTTTCACGAGTATTTTCTGCGGGAGGTATGTGGTTTATGAGCGGTCATAGCAAGTGGTCCACGATCAAGCGTAAGAAGGGCGCGGCGGACGCGAAGCGCGGGGCGCTCTTCGGGAAGCTCTCGAAGGCTATTACGGTGGCCGCGCGCGAGGGCGGCGGCGACACGGAGATGAACCCGGCGCTGGGGCTCGCGGTGCAGAAGGCGAAGGCCGCCAATATGCCCAACGACAACATCCAGCGGGCCATAGACAAGGGCACGGGCGCGGGGGCCGACGCCGAGACCTACGAGAGGATCACCTACGAGGGCTACGCTCCCGGCGGCGTCGCGGTCCTGGTGGACGTGCTGACCGATAACCGCAACCGGGCGGCCTCGGACGTGCGCTACATCTTCTCCAAGAACGGCGGCAAGCTCGGGACGAGCGGCTCGGTGGCGTACCTCTTCGAGCGGAAGGGCGTCATCCTGGTCCCGAAGGACGGCGCGGACGAGGACGAGTTGATGGAACTGGCTCTCGAAGCGGGGGCCGAGGACGTGGAGGAGCAGGAGAACGACTACCGGGTAGTCACGGCGCCCGAGGAGTTCGCGGCGGTGCGCGAGGCGCTGGACGGCGCGGGCATCGCCTACGAGAACGCCGAGATCACGCTGGAGGCCCAGAACAGCATTGACCTCGACGCCGGGACCGCGAAGCAGACCCTGCGCCTCATTGACGCCCTGGAAGAGAACGACGACGTGCAGGAGGTCTACGCCAACTTCGACATCAGCGACGAGGTCATGGCGGAGGTCGTCTCCTAGCCGACCGGCCTTCGGTGGCGGATCTATCGTGTTTGGGGCGGCCGGCACACGCCGGCCGCTTCGTCGTGGACGGGGGTGGCTGTGAGCGGTAGGGACTCGACGCGGCGGTTCTCGGGCAGGGTGGAGAACTACTCCCGGTACCGGCCGGGCTACCCGCGCCAGATGTTGAAGCTACTGCGAGAAAGATGCGGGCTCTCGGGTGCCTCGGTGATCGCGGACGTGGGGTCCGGGACGGGGATCTTGTCCCGGCTGTTCCTCGGGAACGGCAACCGGGTTTTCGGGGTGGAGCCGAACGATGAGATGCGGGCCGCCGGCGAGCGGTCCTTGCGGGGGTACGAATCCTTTACGAGCGTCGCGGCCACCGCGGAGGCTACGACGATGGAGGACCACAGCGTCGACTTCGTGGCAGCGGGCCAGGCGTTCCACTGGTTCGAGCCTGGCCGGGCGCGGACAGAGTTC
>DASSMB010000156.1:0-13103 GCA_035689095.1 Rubrobacteraceae bacterium
CGGCCGTGCTGTACGCGGCGACGAAAAAGAGATAACTTGCGTACAGAGTCCGCGGCATGGAGAGGAACGCGAATGAGCCCGAAACCGGTGATCCTGGACGTGGACCCTGGCCACGACGACGCCGTGGCCCTGATGATGGCCTGCGGAGCGCCGGGCCTGGACCTCCGCGCCGTCACCACCGTGGCCGGGAACGTCTCCCTGGAGAAGACCACCCGCAACGCCCTGCGCGTCCTCTCGCTCATCGGGCGGGCGGACGTGCCCGTGGCGGCTGGGGCCGCGCAGCCGCTGGAGCGCCCGCTGCGGACCGCCACGGACATCCACGGCGAGAGCGGGCTGGACGGGCCGGAGGAGGTCCCGGATGCGACCTTCGAGGCCGACGGGCGCGGCGCGGTAGACCTCATCGCCGATACGCTGCGGGAGTCGCCGGAACCAGTCACCCTCGTCCCGGTCGGCCCGCTCACCAACATCGCTCTCTTCCTGCGCGAGCACCCGGAACTGAAGCATAGGATCGAGCGCATCTCGCTGATGGGCGGCTCCATCGGGCTCGGCAACACGACGCCCGCCGCCGAGTTCAACATCTACGTGGACCCGGAGGCCGCGCGCGAGGTCTTCGACTCCGGCCTGCCCATCACGATGTCGGGCCTCGACGTGACGCATCAGGCCGGAGCCGGCCCAAAAGAGAGGGAGCGGCTGCGCTCGCTGGGCGAGGTCGGGGGCGTGGTGGCGGGGTTCCTGGAGTTCTTCGCCGCCACCTACGAGAGCATCTACGGCTTCGACGCGCCGCCCCTGCACGACCCGGTCGCGGTTGCGGCGGTGCTCGATCCTACTCTTCTAAAGACGCGCCTGATGAACGTGGACGTGGAGTGCGAGGGCGAGCTGACCCGCGGCGAGACCGTCTGCGACTTCTACGGCGTAACCGGAAAGCTCGCCAATGCCGACGTGGGTATCGAGCTGGACCGCGAGGGTTTCTTCGAGCTGCTGTACGAGTCGCTGGGCAACCTGTAAACATACGAAACGGAAGGTGATCTCCATCTCCGACAGATCCGAGAGGTTGAGGAAGGTTTACGAGGCCCGGAACGACCGGGAGTTGGCCGAGGGTTATGACGCCTGGGCGGGTGAGTACGAGGGGGACGTGTCGAGCTTCGGGTACAAGATCCCCGCCGTCGTGACCGGTCTGGCCGGACGTTACCTGGACCGCGGCGGCAGGCTGCTCGACGCCGGAGCCGGAACGGGGGTCCTCGGCGAGATCCTGCACCTCCTTGGCTACACGGACCTGACCGGGATCGACCTCTCGGAAGGCATGCTGGAGAAGGCCCGCGAGAAGGGCATCTACGGGTCCCTGCGCCGGATGGCGCTGGGCGAGCGCCTGGACTTCCTCGATGGAGCCTTCGACGCCACTCTATCCTCGGGCGTCTTCACGACGGGCCACGCCCCGCCGGAGTCGCTGCGCGAGATCTCGCGCGTCACCCGTCCCGGCGGGCACGTCATCTTCAGCGTCCGGGAGACCGTGTACCTCGAAGGGGGATTCGGGGAAGAGCAGGAGTCTCTGGAGCGGGAAGGCCGGTGGCGGCTGGTGGAGCAGACCGGTACCTTCCAGTCACTGCCCCTGGGCGAGCCCGAGGTCCTCGGACGCGTGTTCGTATACGAGGTCTCCTGATCCCCCACTCCGCTAGATCCATCGCGTATACTCCATCGCTATGCGTGAACGAGATACGACGCCGGTGCCCCCCTCCGGCCCGGACCCCTTCCGTAGCTGGCTGGAGGGCGCCCGCCTGTGGAATGAGGGTGCGTTCGGAGCCCGGCGCGTTCTGACGAAGGCCGCCCGGCGCTCGTCCGAGGATACCCGGGCCGTCCTGGACGCCGCGTCCGCCGCGAACGGTACGCCGGACCTCGCCACCCTGGCCCGCCTGGGAGACCTTTCGCGAGCGCAATGGTTTCTGTGGACGGGCGCGGGACTCGCGGCGGGCGAACGCGCGGGCCGCGCCACGTCGGCGAAGGGCTATCTCCCCGGCGCGTACTCGCCGCGGGCGCTGGTGCTCGGGATGGTTGCTTCGGACCTGTATTTAGGCTACGTGGCGCTGCGTGAGCGGGCGCGGTGGTTCCCCGACCTCGTCACGGACGAGGACTGGAAGCTGCAACACCGGCGCGGTGCGGGGCGCGCGCTGGACGCGGCGGAGGCGCTGGGCGGCACGCTCATAAAGGCCGGGCAGTTCGCCTCGTCGCGGCCGGACCTCTTGCCGGCCGCGTACACCGAGACGCTCTCGTCATTACAAGACCGGGTGCCGCCGCAGCCGTTCGCGGTCATCGAGGAGGCTGTGGTCCGCGAGTTAGGACGTCCCATCGCGGAGGTCTTCGAGGAGTTCGACGAGGAGCCGATAGCCGCCGCCTCCATCGCGCAGGTGCATCGCGCGCGGCTGCGCGGCGACCGGGAGGTGGCGGTGAAGGTCCAATATCCCGGCATAGCGGGCCTTATCGAAGCGGATCTCGACGCTCTGGAGAGCATCTTCGAGGCGGTAGCGCGCCTGGAGCCCGGCATCCGGCTAAAGCCCATCGCCGACTACCTGCGCTGGACGCTGCCGCTGGAGCTGGACTTCCGGCGCGAGGCGCGGTCCATAGGAGAACTCGGGGACGCTCTGGCGGATCGGGACGACGTGATCGTACCCGGAGTTGTTGGTGGGATCAGTACCGGGCGGTTGCTGGTGATGGAACTCGTCAGGGGCGTCAAGATCACGGACACCGACGCTCTCGTGGCGGCGGAGATCGACCCCGGCGAGGTCGCCACGCTCCTGAACGACGTCTACGCGGACCAGCTCTTCAAGCGCGGCATCCTGCACGCCGACCCTCATCCCGGCAACCTGCTCGTCCAGCCCGGCCCGCGCCTAGTTCTCCTGGACCACGGCCTCACCCTCCCCCTGGAGCGTTCCTTTATCTCCGCTCTCGAAAAGATGGTCTCCGCCCTCGGGGAGGGCGACCTCGACGCGCTCATACCGGCGCTGCGCGAAGCGGGCCTGCCGGTGAGCGAGGACACCGACCTGGATACGCTGCTACAGGTGGTCGGGGTGCTGCTCGGCGGAGAGCGGGAGGAGACCAGCGCGAGCTTCGAGGACTTCGGCCGCAGGCTCGGCGCGAGCGTCGGGGACATACCGCCGAAGCTCTTGCTAGTGGGGCGGGCTATCGGGCTGCTCGACGGCATAACCCGCCAGCTAGACCCGGAGGCGGACGCCCTGGAGATCGTAGCCCGCTATACCGGGAATCCGTAGCCCGACCGGATAGCGCTCCAGCTACTCTTCCAGGACCGCCTCGGACTCTATCTCGGAGTTGAGGGTGGCGGCGACGGAGCAGTACTTCTCGTGCGAGAGCGCGACGGCCCGCTCCAGGCTCTCGGGCGTGATGCCGTCGCCGCTGACGACGTGGCGGACCAGTATCCTCGTGTACCTCCGCGGATGGTCGTCGGCTCGCTCGCCCTCCAGCTCAATACGGTAGCTCTCCACCGGCGTGCGACGCTTCGCGAGGATGGAGACCACGTCGAAAGCGGTGCAGGCGCCGAGGGCCGCGAGCAGAGCCTCCATCGGTCGGACGCCGACGGTCGTATCATCGCTGCCGTCAATGAGGATCCGGTCTCCACCGTCGTTGCGCCCCGCGTAACGCTGGTCTCCGAGGTGCTGGATGGTCATCTTCTTGATGTCCGCCATGCCGGTACTCTACATCAGCGGCAGTCCAGACGAACGAGCCTCTCGTCTCTTCCCGAAGAACACAATCGCGCCGTCTCGCGTACACTTACGGTCCGCACGAATACGTTACGAAAGGACTTCTCTTGACGGAGCTACCACAGCAGGGCCAGTGACTCCCAAAGACCGAGTTCGTCACCGAGAGCGGCGACCGTCTCTCCTCCACGGACCTCGCCGGGGAGAAGACCGTCCTCTACTTCTACCCCAAGGACGACACCCCCGGCTGCACCAAGGAAGCGTGCGCCTTCCGGGACCGGATGGGAGAATACGAAGCCGCCAACATAAAGGTCTACGGCGTCTCGCTCGATTCCCCGGAGTCGCACCGCGAGTTCCGCGAGAAGCACGGTCTCAACTTCCCGCTCCTCACCGACGAGGGCGGTCGCGCGTCCGAGGCGCTCGGAGTGCTGCGCGAGAACCGGCAGGTGGCGAACCGCGTCACGTTCCTGCTCGATCCGGAAGGCAGGATCTCCAGGGTCTATCCCGAAGTCTCGCCAGAGACCCACGCCGACGAGATCCTCTCGGACGCGGCGTCGGTATAGGAGGCTTCAGGAGGTCCCGACGAGCGTTTCGGGCCATCAGAGCCAGGGTAAGCACGACCGTGCCATAAACGGGCCAGGGCAGGAGGAAAAGTGGACGCCGAGGGACGCGGAGATCGTTTTCAGAAGCTAGAAGAATCGTACAAGGACTACACAGTCTACGACCAGCACTACGAGAAGATCGGTAAAGTAGACGACCTCTTCGTGGACAACGAAGACCAGCCCGAGTACATCGGCGTCAAGACAGGTTTCCTGGGGACGAAATCCACCCTGATACCGATGGAGATCGCCCGCGTCAACGACCGGCGGAAGCTAATAGAAGTAGCGGCGGATAGAGAAGCGATCAAGGACGCCCCCACTTTCGACAATGACGAGGAGATAACGCCCGAACGAGAGCACCGCATCCACTCCTACTTCGGCCTGGAGCGCCCCGAGTCCTGGAACGAGCGCGGCGGCTACGGCGACTACTACCACTCTGATACGGAAGACCATGCCCGCGAGGACCTGACGGGCTCCGTGGACACCGAGTACGGAGAGCGAAGGGGCGAATCGTCAGACCGTCCGATTGAGACCGCGCCCTCCCGCGAAGAACGCTACGACACCGAGTCCTCGCGCTCCGGCGCATCGGACCGGGGCGACCTGGACATACCGCTGGACGATACAGAGCACGGTACGGAGCGCAACACGGGCCCCGAAAGACCCCGAGGCTATACGGATTCTACGGAGCCAAGAGAAGACACGGCGGAGCCGGAGAGAGACCCCATTGGCGGCGACGCTACGGCGAGGACGGAGCGAGAGGATCAGACCTTCACCGACGAGGGGGAGTCCAGGGGCATGCGGATACACAAGCGAGTCCGTACGCGCAGCGAGTAGAACCGCCGTAAGAAGCACGACCTCGGCTCTCCGCTGCTCACCACTCGAAGTACATGCTCGTTGATGAGATCCCGGACGGCGCGGCCTCGTTGCAGAATGAAGCAAAGGTAGGGAGGTTTCGTACGGTGCAGACGCAACTGCAATACGGCAAGGGCGACCTGAGCGTGGAGATCCCATCTTCGGACGTGACCGTTCTGGCGCCGAAACACGAGGACGGGCTGCCCGATGAGGCGGCGGCCTTCCGGGAGTCGGTGCGGAACCCTATCGGCTCGGCGCCGCTCGGGGAGGTCGTCGGCGCGACGGAGAAGGTGGCCGTCGTGATCCCGGACATCACCCGAGCCCTGCCCCGCGAACGTCTCCTCCCCTGGCTCTTCGAGGAGCTCTCGCACGTCCCGCCCGAGAACGTCACCATCATCAACGGTACCGGCTCCCACCGCACCAACACCGAGGACGAGCTGGCCGCGATGGTCGGGCGCGAGGTGTACGAGCGCTACCGGGTCATCAACCACAACGCCCACGACCCGGAGACGCTGGCCTTCGCCGGCAAGTCGCCCGAGGGTCGGGATGTGTACATGAACCGCGAGTACGTCGCGGCGGACCGGCGCATCGTGATGGGGTTTATAGAGCCGCACTTCATGGCGGGATTTTCGGGCGGCTACAAGGGCATCTTCCCGGCGGTCGCGGACATTGACTCGATCATGCACTACCACCGCGCAGCGGTTATCGGCCACGAGCGCAGCACGTGGGGCGTGATGGAGGACAACCCAACGCAGGAGCAGATCCGGGCAAACGGCTCCCTGCTGCCGGTGGACTTCTGCATAAACGTCACGCTCAACCGCGCCCGCGAGATCACCGGCTTCTACTGCGGCGACGCCCTGACCGCCCACCTGGAGGGCTGCGAGGCCAGCAAAGCCTCCGCGATGGTCGCCTGCGAGCGCGAGTACCCCATCGTCGTCACCACCAACGGCGGCTACCCCCTGGATCAGAACCTGTACCAGGCCGTAAAAGGCATGTCCGCCGCCTACCAGATCGTGTCAGACGGCGGCCTCATCATCTCCGTCGCCCGCTGCAACGACGGCTTCCCCGAGCACGGCAACTTCCGCAAGATGCTCCTTGAACACGACTCACCCGAGGCGATGCTTGAAACCATCTACACCCCCGGCTTCTCGCTCTATGACCAGTGGCAGGTGCAGCTCTTCGCCCAGATCCTGAAAAAAGCCCGCGTCGGCCTCCACAGCGAGATAGACCCCGAGGCCGTCCGCAGCGTCCACCTGGAGCCGGTCGCGGACATCACGGCCCGCATCTCCGAAGAACTAGAGAGTATCGGAAGCGATGCCCCCATAGCCGTCCTCCCCGAAGGACCCATGACCGTTCCATATCTGGAGCATATGCCGGTAGGAGCTTGAGACAACAATCTCAAGCGTAGATTGCCATGGGCATGATTTGAATAGCCGGAGCTTTTATTGATGAAGGACTGTCAGAGAGCTTAAATATACCGCCTTTTCGCATCTCTGAGAACACTGCATCCAGGCTCCCGAACTCTAGGTTTCTAAATGCTGTACGCTGGTACAAGCTTATCTCATCAGCCCCCTCGACTAGCCGCGTCACTTTACCGAGAACCGAAAAATCGCCGCTCAACAAGTTATCGAAGGCGCCTTCCGGCAGAAACTCCAGCGCCAAGGCAATGACAACGGTCAACTCGTCGGCAGTTGACGGTCTCATCACTGCATCTAGGATCTTGGACTGCGCTAAATCTTCCCTAATACGTTGCATTATTTCGAGCCCCATCATTGCTTCGCGGTCGAGTGCGAATGGGTTGTTAGAAGATGCGTTTTGCTGTCCCTGACCCCGGTTCTTCTTCCCTCCACCGGTTTGCGTTCGCAGTGTCTGGTTAGTAGGCGTCTCAACGCCGAGCATTGCCATTGCTCGGAAGACAGCTTCAAGTGATTCGTTAAGCGGACTTCTAGAAATTTGGCCGCGTATCTCCACCAGATAATCTTGCTCTGCATCCTTTAGCTGCTGTATATCGTCAATATTATTGATCTGAAGAATTCTATTGTCGTTGATTAGAGTATGGCGCAGACGCATGAAGAGTGACGCTTCCGTGTGCCGTCGGACCAGCTTGATTTCTTCGTCACTTCCTGAGACCTGCTCACCTGTGATCTTCCCTCTCAAATCAATATTTAGGAGAGTCGAAAAGATGCCCATGCCAGGAACGCCCACGCGCGCCTCACTCCCGGCACCTAGTTTTCTCTGTTGATCTTGCCTTTGAGTTACGTCGGAGCCATAGGCTATGCCGTCCTCAAGAGCAGCGACGAAGCTCGTCATCATGGGAACATCGAGGTAAAGTGGATAAACAAGATCTATTCGCTCTGCCACATTTCCTCCGTCTGTCTAGGCTTCCTTACTCAACAGATTACAGTAGCTCAACTTGTCCGAATGCTTGACCACTCCTAATCACGAAACGTTCTGCTTGTGAAACAACCATTCTTTGGACGCTTATTCTACTCAGCTGAAGAGTGAGCCGCAGATGTACACCTTCGTGGATAATGATGATGCCTCGAAGCGTGGGAGGGTCGAAAACCATTAGCGTTTGACGATTACATATTTACGTTGTGGGTGTTCACTCGAATCGTTTAATCGATACTCCGCAGGATGCTGCTTCTTAGTATGGTAAGATCATTTGATAAAGTAAGGAGAATTAATATATCAAGGGCAATATTAACAGGTAAGGGCCAACTCACAGTTCCCAAGGATGTGCGGGAGCGGCTGGGTTTGAAGCGTGGGGACCGGGTGGTGTTCGAGTTCGAGGGGGATTCGGTACGTCTGAAGGTCGAGGAACGCAAGACGCTCAAAGAGTTGAAGGGTAGCCTGCCGGCCACGCGGGAGTATCCGGGCAAGGACGCCGAGCGGCAGGCGGCGCGTGAACACGTGATTCGGGAGAAGCTCGGCGGGTCTTGAGCCAAGAGGTTTCTTCCTGGTGGCTGGACGCGAACGTGCTGTTGCGCTTCTTGACCGGCGATCCACCGGAGCTTGCCGAGCGTGCGGCCGGGCTTCTGGAGAGAGCCCAACGGGGAGAGGTCTTGCTGCGGGTGCATGCCGTGGTGGTAGCGGAGACGGTTTGGGTGCTGGAGTCTTTCTACGAATATTCAAAGGAGGACACCTCCGGCGCTCTCATCCCTCTACTGGAACAACCCGCGCTACGGGTAGAGGGAGCGAGAACCGTCGTCCGAGCGCTGGAAGCGATGTCGCAGAACAACGTGGACTTCGCCGACGCGCTGCTCGCTGAGACGGCCCGCTCTCGTGGCGAAGGTGTCGCCTCGTTCGATAGGGACTTCCGCAAGCTTGGTATCGAGTGGCAGGAGCCGGACTAGCGTGCGCGATGAAGCGCGAACGGCGCGCGAATCGTCCGGTACTTCAGCCTGCCAGTAGCCGTGTGAGCCGCAGGTGCACGCCCTCGTCCTCGTCGGTGACGTAGTAGGCGCGGCCTTCGTGGGTGACGGCGATGCCCTCGACGCGCGGGAGGGCCGGGAACTCGCGGACGAACTCGGCTTCTAGGGTGCCGGAGTGGGCGTCGGGCGGTAGGGCGCAGCAGAAGTGGGTGGCGACGGTCTCCCGGCCGCCGGGGTAGTCCTGCACGAGGACGCTCTGTTTGTCGCGGCTGTCCACGTTGCCGGTTACGAGGTGTAGTTGCTCGTCTTCTCCAGTCTGGAGCAGCGCAAGGTCGCGGACTCCGGCTATCTCTCCGTTGTTGCCGACAGCGTCCATGGTCCAGAAGCCACGGACCTCGGGTAGCTCGTCGCCGGGCTCGAAGAGGCGGTCGATGCCTTCCAGCTCGATCAGGATGGGACGGCCGTCGGCGGCGGTCGGGAAGCGGAGGCCGAGGAGGAGGGTGCCGCTCTCGCGGAAGGCGGCGCCCTCTATGTTGATCGGGTAGTCGTCCTCGCGCACGAGACCGGACCAGCGCTTGTTCTCTTGCTCGCCGCGTTGGATGGTCGCCGCGATGAGGGCTTCGTGGGACTCGGGGCCGAGCGGGATGAGGTCGGGACCGCTGGATCTCAGGGCGTCGTTTATGAGACGGTGGAGGGCGAAGCTCCGGCGGGAGATTACTATCTCCATTGCCGGGTCTTCGGTGACGTGTCCGACTCCCGCCTCGCGGAAGCGGGCGACGAAGCCGCGTTTGGGCTGCAGCGGACCGGCCTTGCCGCCGAAGTGAGAGCCGAGGATGTAGACGAAGCCTGTGCTCTCGTCGCGGGTGATGGCCTCGGCGTCCTCGGTCTTGCCGGCGTCCCCGGAGACCCTGGCGCGCAGGCGCTCTATCTCCCAGCCGTCGTCCTCCGGAGCGTCGCTGCGATGGCCGATGGCGGCTATGCAGTCCTCGACCTTTCCCTCGTCCAGCACCGCCCAGAACCCGATGTCCCAGCCGTGCCGCTTCAGCAGAGCCTCGTCGCCGATGCTCAGGAGCCCCGATGCCTCGTTCGGGTGCAGGTTGAGGTCCATCTGGAAGAGTCCATCATCCGCCACGCGCTGCCTCCTTCTCTTGACACGCACTTTACTACGATGCGCGCCGCGCGAAGGTTCCAGGCGGCTTACGCTACCGGCTCTGGTCTCTCCAGGTTACGGTTATTCGTCCCAGACCTGGACGCCGACCTGGCGGAGGATCTTGCCGTCCCGCAACTCGCAGGTCTCAAGGGCGAGGACCTTCGTGCCGTCCGGGTACTCGCACCTCTCGGCAAAGGCTATGCGATCCTCCCCAACGACCTCGTTCTCCACACGATGCGTCATCTCACGACCGAAGATGTCCTTCAGATACTCGGTTATCGCAGCCTTGCCGCGCAGCTCGTGCGGAGCGCTCGGCGGGGCGTTGCGGTCTACGGTGAGTATCTCTGCATCGTCGTCGTAGAAGCTCAACATCCGTTCCAGGTCGCGCTCTTCTATCGCGCGCCGCAGTTCGCCGATGTCGAGTCCGCCCGAAGCTCGCGTTACCAAAACGTACTCCTTGCTCCCGTTCTCCCATGTCTTGCCACTATGTCTACAACCGCGAGTTTATACGTCTACGGAGGTGGAGGGAACACAGTAGGGACGAATTGCCTATGCGGATTCCGGCAATGACGGGTTCGCGGCTTCGTTACTCGTATCTTTGAGCGATACCTCTTGCACGTATGTGGAACCCTGTCAACGTCCGGAGGTCCGTGGCCCAGCGGTAGCCGGGTATAGAATCAGGCTGCGGAAATCGGTCGGAGAGGAGTAACGATGGCACTGACGGTTGGTTCCGGTCCATTCAGCGAGCGGCACGAGGGGACGTTCAACTTCGAGGTAGACGCGCCGAAGGGCCACGTCCTGTTCCTGGAAGACTCCCCGCGGCGAGTGCGGGTGATGTTCGGCGGCGAAACAGTCGCGGACAGCCGCCGGGTGAAGCTCCTGCACGAGACCGGGCACTTGCCTGTCTACTACTTCCCGGAGGAGGACGTCCGAATGGACCTGCTGGAGGCCACGGACCACTCCACGCACTGCCCATTCAAGGGCGACGCTTCGTACTGGTCCGTGAAGGCGGGCGGCAAGGTGGCGGAGAACGCCGTGTGGGGGTATCCGGAGACGCTGGAGGGGTGCCCCCCGATCTCCGGCTACCTCGCCTTCTACTGGGACGCGATGGACTCCTGGCTGGAGGAGGAAGAGGAGGTCTTCGTGCACCCGCGCGACCCTTACCACCGCGTGGACATCCTGGAGAGCTCCCGGCACGTCAAGGTGACGGTGAACGGCGAGGTCGTCGCCGAGACGGAGCGCCCGAAGGTCCTCTTCGAGACCGCCCTGCCACCCCGCTACTACATCCCGCCCGACGACGTGCGGACCGACCTCCTGACCCCGACCGAGAAGCACACCGGCTGCCCGTACAAGGGCGTCGCCTCATACTGGTCGGTCGAGGCCGGTGGCGAGGTGGCGGAGGACCTGGTGTGGAGTTATCCCGAGCCTATCGCTGCGGTCGAGAAGATCCGGGACCACCTCTGTTTCTTTAACGAGAAGGTGGACCTGGAGGTGGACGGCGAGCCGCAGCCGCGCCCCGAGACGCAGTGGTCGTAGGGATTAGCCCCGGCGCTCGCCGAGGCTACCAGACCTGCCAGCGTGTCGGCGTTACTTGGAGCGCGATGGAGTACGCCCGCGTGAAGCCTTCCACATCGAAGCCGATGCGGGCTATGCTCTCCCGGTACTTCTCGATGTAAGCGGAGATCTCGCTGACCGGCGGCGCGTCTTCGACTATCTCGGCCGCGCCCTCGGCGCGCACCACGTCGCCGCCGAGGGCGTTTGAGTTGAGGTTCAGTCCGACGCGCGGGTTGCGGGCGATGTTCCTCAGCTTCCGCCGGCCTTGCTGGGAGTAGATCAAGAACCTCTCCCCGTCCCACAGGAACCATACGGGCACCGACTGCGGCTGACCGTCCTCGCGCACGGTAGTGAACCAGACGATCTCCTCCTCCAGCAGCCGACGCTCCGCTCGCCTGCCAGCCTCGCTCGTGGTGTCGAGCATCCTCGCTCCTTTCCCCAATCTCCGGATATCGACAGGTACACGCATCCAACCCTCTGCGGCGTCATCGTCCCTGTTTCGCTGGGACCGGACCATTCTACTGCCCGGCCGCCCCTACGTCGCCCGGAGGCCGCCCGCTTCCCGCCGCTCCCAGTCGGCTCTCGTAACCGCGTACTCGACTTCCCCCCGCTCCGCTCCCTCGATGGGCTCCGGCCATTCTCCGTGAAACGTCCGCGCCAGCGTCAGGCCCGATTTCTCCATCACCCGCCGGGAGGCGGCGTTGACGGCCATCGTCTCCGCGACCACGCGCCGCACACCGAGCTCGGTGAAGCCCTTGCGAATTAGGGCGCGGGATCCCTCGGTGGCGTAACCCTTGCCCCAGGCGCTCCTGCGTAACCGGTAGCCGAGCTCGACTTCGTTAGCGGTTCTTCCCTCCGGCGGCCGGAAGTGGAACCATCCCAGGAACTCCCCCGTGGACTTCTCGATGGCCGCCCAGAAGCCGAACCCCTTGAAGCGCTCGTAGTAGCGGAGGAACCGGGGCAGGGTCTCGTCCTCGATCACGCCGCGGGACGTTGGTCTGCCGCCGTTGATGAAACGCATGACGTCAGGATCCCCATCGAGGTCAACCAGGTTGTCCACGTCAGCCCCGGTGAACCGCCGCAGCAACATCCGCTCGGTCTCCAGAAAGATCCACATCGCCCGCTCCTTCCCATGACGAACACGTCCAGCATAGCCAGGTATGCTACCGGCGGCAATCGCAGCGAGCCCAAGCACACCATCTCACCGCTCCCCACCGCGCCGGCCCCGATCTTGGCTCGGCCCGAAACCTCTATCCTCACGTTACGCTGATGTTGCAATTTTGTTACGACGTGTTACGTTCTGGGGCTCATGCGTATGTTGCAGACAAAAAGCATTCTATCCCCGGTGGTTCTGGGGCTCATGTTGTTGGGGGCGATCTTCCTCCTGTGGAACGCCGATCACGAGCGCGTTCGGGAGGTCTCCGGTATCCGGCACTCCGCAGTAACCGGGGCGCCGCAGGCCCCGAGTGGGAACGGCGGCGAGGGCAAGATGATGGACGCTTCCTACTACGGACACGAGCTGGAGGGCAGCCCGACGGCCAGCGGCCAGCCCTTCGACCCGGAGAAGTACACGGCCGCCTCCAAGACCCTGCCGCTAGGGACGAAGCTCAAGGTAAGCCACGGCGGCGAGTCTGTCAGAGTAACCGTCAACGATCGCGGCCCGTATGTGCCCGGCCGCGAACTGGACCTCTCCCTGGCGGCGGCCAGAAAGATAGGACTCACCGGCCAGGCCGAAGCGCCGGTCCGCGTGGTGGTGCTTTAACCCTGTAGCTACCCGGTTCGTCTATCCGGGAGCCAGCCCCTTCCTCCGCAACTCCTCCAGGGCCTTCTCCGACTTCTCCAGGTGTCCCATGCCCATGCCGGAGAGGAC
>DASSMB010000157.1:0-3492 GCA_035689095.1 Rubrobacteraceae bacterium
TGGGGCTCGAAGCGGTGGACGTCGCAGGTGGCGAGGTCTATGCTCGGGACGCCGGAGACGATCCATTCGGCCATCGCGCGGGCGACGCCCATGGCGTGCGTGATCCAGACGGCCTCCGCGATCCAGAACCCCCTCGCCTCCCGCGACTCGCCCATCAGCGGCATCCCGTCCGGCGTGAATGAGAAGAGACCGTTCAGCGGCTCGGCGATTTCGGCCTTGCCGAGAGCGGGCATCAGCTCCACCGCGTCCCGCCAGGGCTTCTCGAAGTCCTGCGGAGTGAACTCCATGATCGAGGGCATGACTTCTGTCTCCCCCCAGCGCGGGATGTCTTCGGCGGAGATGGGCATGGCCCGGTGCTGGTAGGAGCCGACGCCGTAATGGTCCCTGCGGTGCCGGAAGTACATCGCGCGGTCCTGGTGGCGCAGGAGCGTGTGAGACGCCTCCCTGGTCTCTCCCTCAAGCTCCGCGAGCGGTGTGGTCCAGACGAGTTGGTGCTGCATCGGCGTGAGCGGGACCCGCATGCCGACCATGCGTCCGATCTTGGGCCCCCACATCCCCGCGCAGCTAATTATCGTCTCCGTCTCGATGCGGCCCCGTGAGGTCTCGACCGCCCGCACCCGGCCACCCTCCACCTCGACGCCGGTTACCTCGGTCTCGCCGTGGAACTCCGCGCCGCGCTCCGTTGACGCCTTCGCCATCACCTCGCAGGCCCGAACCGCGCGCGCGATACCGTCCGTGGGCACGAAGAAGCCGCCGTAGATCGTCGTCGGGTCGATGAGCGGCACCTTCTCAACACACTCTTCGGGGCCGATGATCTCCGACTCAAGACCCCAGGAAGTCGCCAGCCCGTGCTTCCTGCGGAGGTCCTTCCACCGCTCGGGCGTCATCGCGACCTCCAGGCCGCCGACCGGCAGGAAACAGGGCTCACCGTCGAACATCAGCTCCGAGTAGCGCTTCACGGAGTATTTGGCGAACTCCGTCATCGTCTTCGACGGGTTGGTCTGGAAGACTCCGCCCGGAGCGTGCGACGTGGATCCGCCCGCCTCGTACAGCGGTCCGCCATCGAGGACGACCACGTCCGTCCGGCCCATGCTCGTCAGGTGATCCGCGACGCCGCAACCGACGATGCCGGCGCCGATGATCACCACTTCTGCTCTTTCTCTCACCGCGGTGCCCAGTCCTTTCCCTCGCCGGAAGCCGTCACTTTCCCCTGCCCCCGCCGGGACTCTCCGCGCTGTCCCCGAACATCGGCGTCTCATCCTCGTCGTCGCCGGGCGGCACCCGGTCGATCCCGACCATCTTGTCTATGACCATGTTCTGGAAGCGGTGTAGCGGCTCCTCGAAACGGTAACACATGCGCCCGCCCCGGTAAGCGGGGTTCGAGATGCCCTCCTGCACCCGCTCGACGATCTCGATGTCCTGCAAGTTGACCAGGTCCCAGAAATGCATCAGTTGCTCGATCTCACCCTCCGCCCCCGGCGCTCCGGTGCATTCGGGATGAGCGAGGATCACCGTCCGCTCTACCGTCCGCCGCGGCCCGTCGGGGTTGGCGATTATGATGAAGGCGTGGCTCGGCAAAACGTTCACGGCGACGTTCGGGAACAACCATATGAAACGTCCGCTCACGGCGTCCTCCCCGCCAAGGGTACTCAGCGGCGGCAATCCCAGGAAACCTCCGTCCCCTGTGTTCTGGAGGATCGGGGTGGTCCGAAACCCCATGTACATCCCCGGCCCCTGAGAGCGGTAGTGGTCCTCAACCCTCGATACCTGAACAAGCTCCGGGTGGACCCACGGCAGATGGTAATACTCCATGAAGTTCTCGCCGACGAGCTTGTAATCCGCCCGCACCTCGTAGCGCCTCTCCTGGACTATCCGCCACTCCTCCAGTCCATATCCGCCAAGGCGCCCGGGCAGGTCGCCTAGCTGTTCCGCGAGGGGCGCGGCGTCGGGGTCGAGGTTGACGAAGACCAGAAATCCCCAGGTGTCCACGCTCACGGGCATGAGGCCGTAATCGGCCTTGTCGAAACCTTTAACGCCGCCCATGTCGAAGACGGCGCGCTGATCCTCCGGGATGTCCGAGCCCTCGAAGAGCGGGGTTCCGAGGCAGTTGCCTTCGAGGTCGTAGGTCCAGCTATGGTAGGGACACCGTATCCTGTTGTTCCGCACCTCGCGGCAGTCGTAGTCGAGGAGCCTGGCGGCCCGGTGACGGCAGACGTTGTGAAACGCCTGTAGCCGTCCGGCCTTGTCGCGCGTCACGATGATCGAACGTCCGGCCACCTCGGCAACTATTACCTGTCCGCTTCGCTCGACCTCCGAGACGCAGCCAACCACTATCCAGCTCGCGGCGAAGATCCGCTCCCGCTCGATGGCGTGGAACTCCGGGTCGGTGTACGCCTCCGGGAGCAGCGTAACCGCGAAGTCCACCGGCGCGCGCGTACCCTCGTAGGTCTCTTCTCTGGTGTAGTCTTCGGCGGCGTTCGGACGCGGTCGCGTGTACGGGTCCGCGCGATCTATGGTCATGTTTCTCTCCTCCTTACGGCCGTCCAGCGAAACCTCATCGTCAAGAGATCACGCCCTCTTCGTATGCGCAGAGCGAGTGCCTCAACCCGTCCCGCCAGCTCCAGACTCATTCCTGCCCACCATGACGGAACCTCGTGATCTAACAGCAAGGGCCGGGAAACGAAACCCCAAAATGAAGGCCCAATCCCTTTTGGCGACCTCAGGTTCCACCAGCGCGTATCGGCCGAACCCTCGCTCCCCTTGCCTCTCGCCGCACCATTTGGTCCGTATAGTGGACTCTATTCCCATATCGGAATTGGTAACACAGATGCCTATGCAGCGCAAGACCAGTTCTCGACGATGGCCGGGGACGGCTATCGCTGGACCATCAGCGGCACGAGCTGCAAAGCGTTTGCGAGATCACGGGCAGGAAAATGTCTGCATCTTTCTGGAGGACGCCGAGAGGCTACCGACGAGTTATGGCTACGTGGTTGGGAGCCGGGTAAGACGTGTTGTTACACGGCGAGCCCGCGGCTCCGGTACGCCGCGGCCTCTTGCATTGCTGGCATTGCAGGTCTCGCGCTACAGAGAGTCAGGTGTTCTGTCTTCCGGGCAGTAAGAGAGCCCGGACAAGCCTGGACATGTACCCGATCATACACAGGCGCCGCTGCAAGCCTTGCAGAAGGTTTGACGCTCACGGACTGCTCGGGAATGTGCCGATCGCCTTCGCGTAAAATACGCCTGACGCATGATTCTTAGAAACTGTTTTGCAGAGTTAAGCGTTGATGAGAGATCGTGCACTCGCGTGCCGCAGTCTCACCGGTATCATTGGTGGTCATAGGTACGGTCCCCCGTCGCAGGAGAGGTTCTCGGTTGAAAGATCCCAAAGCACGCTTCTCGGATAGGGCCGAGAACTACGCCAAGTACCGACCGGGGTATCCGAGAGAGGTCCTGCACTTCCTAGAAGAGAGGGGCACTCTAAGCAGGAATTCG
>DASSMB010000158.1:0-4787 GCA_035689095.1 Rubrobacteraceae bacterium
TGACCGTCGTGGCTCTCAGCATGGGCACTATCTTCGGAGGGGCGGTCCTCACCGAGACAGTCTTCGCTTGGCCGGGACTCGGGTTCCTGCTCGCGGACTCGCTCTTTAAGGGTGATTACAACGTGGCCCGCGCGCTGCTCATGATCAGCGCCGCGCTCATAGTGTTCTTCAATCTAGTTGCGGACATCGCGTACTCTCTCGTGGACCCGAGGGTGAGTTATGACTAGAGAGTTGGTGAGATGGTAGACCAGCACAGAGACACGGGCTTTGGGGCTCAACCCAGTCCGTTCGAGGTTGCCGAGGTTGGCGGGGAGCATTACGGTAAGGTAAGGGGCCGCACTCAACGGGAGATCATCTGGCGCCGGTTCAGGCGGCACCGGCTGGCGCTGGTCGGAGGAGCGGTCCTGCTCCTGCTCTACCTGGCCGCGCTTGCAACCCCTGTCATAGCGCCCTACGACTTCGCGAAGATTGACTACACGGCCTTCAACCAGGGACCGAGCCTCAAGCACCCGATGGGTACCGACCGTCTCGGACGCGACGAGTTGACCCGCGTGTTGTACGGAGGACGGATCTCTCTCATGTTGGGTCTCGCCGTGGGTGTCTTCTCGACGATGATCGGCGCGACCTTCGGCATCGTCGCCGGGTACTACAGCAAGGTCGTGGACACAGTGACGATGGGCTTCGTGGACTTCATGCTCACCCTTCCCTACATCCCGCTGTTGTTGGTAATGGGGAGCATCTTTCAGTTCACGGCGGTCACCATAACCATCGCCATTGTGATACTGCTCTGGCCGAGGATGGCGCGGCTGGTGCGCGGGCAGGTGCTCGTGGTCAGGGACCAGGAGTATGTGCAGGCGGCGAAGGCCGTCGGAGTCTCGGACGTGAAGATCATGCTTCGGCATATCCTGCCGAACGTGGTTGGCGTCATGGTCGTCGAGGCAACGCTAATCGTGGCGCTGGCGATCCTGTTCGAGAGCGCTATCTCCTTCCTCGGATTGGGGATTCAGCCTCCGACTCCCTCGTGGGGGAACCTGCTGACCGACGCCCGGTCGCAGATGATCGAGCAGTGGTGGCTCACCTGGTTCCCCGGCCTGATGATAGTAATCACGGCCCTGTGCGTTAACTTCCTGGGCGATGGTCTGCGGGACGCCCTCGACCCGAAGGCGGTGGAGTAACCGTGGCGATGCTGGAAGTCAACAACCTCAAGACGCACTTCAAGACCCAGGACGGCGTCGTGAAGAGCGTGGATGGCGTCTCATTCTCCCTGGAGCCGGGGGAGACCCTGGGGATCGTGGGCGAGTCCGGTTCCGGCAAGAGCGTTACGGCTCTCAGTATCATGCAGCTAAACCCGAAGCCGCCGGTAGAGTACCCGGAGGGTGAGATCCTCTTCGAGGGCCAGGACCTCCTCAAGACCTCGGACGCCAGGATGCAGAAGATCCGGGGCAACGACATCGCCATGATCTTTCAGGACCCGATGACGAGCCTGAACCCGGTCTTTACCGTCGGCAACCAGATCCGGGAGGCCATCCGCATCCACCAGCAGGTCTCGAAGGCCGAAGCCCAGCAGAGAACCGTGCAGGTCCTTAAAGACGTCGGCATTGCCAACCCGGAGCAAAGGGCTCGCGAGTACCCGCACCAGTTCTCCGGCGGGATGCGCCAGCGGGCCATGATCGCGATGGGACTGGCCTGCAACCCGAAGGTCCTTATCGCCGACGAACCGACCACGGCGCTCGACGTGACGATCCAGGCCCAGATCCTGGAGCTGATGGTGGATCTGCAGGAGAAGTACGGGACGGCAATTATCATGATCACGCACGATCTGGGCGTCGTAGCCCAGCTAGCCGACAAGGTGATGGTGATGTATGCCGGACGAGCCGTCGAGCAGGGCACGACCGAGGAAGTTTTCTACGATCCCCTGATGCCCTACTCGTGGTCGCTCTTGCGCTCGCTGCCGCGGCTGGATACGGCCGGGGAGGTGAGGCTCTTGCCCATAAAGGGTTCGCCGCCGTCCCTGATCTTCTTGCCGCAGGGCTGCAATTTCAGCCCGCGTTGCCCGTTCGTCAAGGAGGAGTGCCGCGAGATAGATCCGGCTCTCGAAGAGAAGAAGCCGGGCCATCGGGCGGCCTGTATCCTCTCCGTCGAGGAGCTGGAGCAGAGCAAGCATCGGGTGGATGAGCAACTGGGGGTCGAGGGATGAGCGAGCGGCCAAACGCCAGCCCGAACGGAAGCCAGGATTTTTCGGGCGAGCATCTGTTGGAGGCGAAGAACCTCAAGATGCACTTCCCCATAAAGGCCGGGGTCCTCAAGCGCACCGTCGGGCACGTGAAGGCCGTGGACGGGGTCGATCTCCAGGTGCGTAAAGGTGAGACGCTGGGACTCGTCGGCGAGTCCGGGTGCGGTAAGAGCACGCTGGCGCGCCTGATCCTCCGTCTCTTGGAACCGACCGACGGCGAGGTGCTCTTCGAGGGCCGGGACATCTTGAAGCTGGGGCGAAGCGAGATGCTGGGAGTGCGCCGCAACATGCAGATCATCTTCCAGGACCCATACGCGAGCCTGAACCCTCGTATGACCGTCGGCAACATCATCGCCGAACCCCTGAAGACGCACAAAATAGAGGGCAATAACAAGAAGCGGGTGCAGGAGTTACTGGAGATCGTGGGTCTCAGTCCCGAGCACTACAACCGCTACCCGCACGAGTTCTCCGGCGGTCAGCGCCAGAGGATCGGGGTGGCGCGTGCGATAGCCTTGAACCCCAAGCTCATCATCTGCGACGAGCCGGTCAGCGCTCTGGACGTCTCCATCCAGGCGCAGGTCGTGAACCTCCTCGAAGACTTGCAGAAGGAGTTCGATCTCACCTACGTGTTCATCGCCCACGACCTCTCGGTGGTCAAGCACATCTCTGATAGGGTGGCGGTGATGTACCTGGGCAAGATCGTGGAGATCGCCGACCGGAAGACTCTCTACAATCAACCGCGCCATCCCTACACCAACTCGCTCCTCTCGGCCATCCCCATCCCGGACCCCGAGAAGGAGCGCGAGCGTCGGCGCATAGTCCTGACCGGCGACGTGCCCTCGCCCGCCAACCCGCCCAGCGGCTGCCACTTCCATACCCGCTGCCCGCGCGCGCAGGAGTACTGCAAGGAGCACGAGCCGGAGTTGGAACTGCAGGAAAACGGAGTTGCGAACGGCAAGAACGAATCCGGTAAGGTAGAAGCCGGCAATGGTTCCCCGAGCGGCACGTCCGAGGACCATCGCGCGGCGTGCTTCTTTCCGGTGATGGAGGGACAGAGGATAGAGGAACCGGCAACGAGCACGCCCTACCGCGCCGGGGAGTAGTTCAGCCTCCGCCGGCTCCCTATGCCGGAGAGCGAGTAGACTCTCGCCATGTCTTTGCGGTTTCGAGCATTCTTGATCCTGGTCCTCGTGGCCGCCGTGGTGGGATGCGGCGGTCCGAAGACCGTGAGCGAACCGCCGCATGTAGCGGCTCCAGGCGAGGAAGAGCCGATCAGCAAGGTCGGGCAGGGCGGTACGGCTCATATCGCCCTGCCCGCCTCCCTCGCGCCCGCCTGCATGAACCCTTACCTCCCGAAGTGTGCGGGCGCAGGGACGTTCACCGGGATGACGCTGGAATCTCCGCTCATCCTCGGCCCCTCTTCCGAGTACCGGCCGCTCCTGGCCGAGGCCATCCCCTCGTTCGAGGACGGGACGCTAACCCTGGAGCCGATGACCGTGGAGGTGCGGCTGCGCCGGGGCGTCAACTTCTCCGACGGGGAGCCTCTCACCAGCGCGGACGCGAAGTGGACCTATGAGGCGGCGATGCGTCTGGCGCGGGACGATGAAATCTCCGCGCCCTACTCCGGCTTCGCGCGCGTCGAGCGGGTAGAGACTCCCGACGCCCGGACGGTGCGCATCGTCTTCCGCGAGCCGTACTCGCAGTGGCGGGACCTCCTTACCGCCCCGATACTGCCTCGCCATATCTATGGGGACCGCGCCCTGAAAGACCTCACTCTGACGCGGGCCCCGGTAGGCAGCGGACCGTTCCTCCTCAAGCATTTCTCGCCGGACGGTCTCAAGCTCATAGACACGCCCCGGTACTGGGTCTCCGAGCCTCCGTATCCGAACCTCTCCGGTCTCCGGGTGGACTTCCTGGATCCAGGCCGCGTATCGGACGCTCTATCGTCCGGGCTGGCGGACTTCGGGTTCTTTCAGGACTCGGATGCGGTCCCGAGGTCCGGAAACCTGCTGCGGGCCACGGCTCCGTCCAGGGTGGCGCTGCTCGTCTTTAACTCCCGCAGGCTAGAAGACCGGACGCTCAGGGGGAGGATCTCCGAGAGTCTCGACCGTGAGAGCCTGCCGGACGGCGTGGTCGGCGGCGCGAGAGCCGCGCAGAGCTTCGTCCCCCCGGCTGTCCCCGGCTATGAGCCCGCGTGGCAAGGCGGAAAGGCAAAAGACGCCGGCTCAGAGTCTGTGAAGACCGGCAACACTCTGGATCTCGTCTATCCGGCGGAGGACCCCGTGTACGAGGAGTTGGCCCGGAAGCTCTCCTCGCAACTCTCCGGGGCCGGCGTCGGGGTGGCTTCGCGTCCGGTGTCCGATGGCGAGTACCAGGACGTGTTGCGGCGGGGAGATTTCGATCTCGCGCTCTACACGACCAGCGGGACGGCGGACCTCGAACCGCTCCTCCCGTCGTTCCCGCCGGACTCCCGCAAGGTATTCGAGGAGAGCCTGCAAGATGTTGAGGGTGGCGGGCTCGTTCGGGCGCAGGAGAAGTTCTCCGAAGACGCCGC
>DASSMB010000159.1:0-2828 GCA_035689095.1 Rubrobacteraceae bacterium
CGCCCGACGTGTGCTCGCCGATACCGGAGGCCTGGTCTCCTTCGAGCTGGCAGCGGAGAGTCGTGAAGCCGCCTTCCGATTCCTCAACTCCCTGGAGCTGTGCGTCAAGGCGCCGAGCCTCGGGGACGTCTACACCCTGGCTATCCACCCGGCGACCTCCTCGCACCGCGAGCTCTCGCCGTCGCGCCGGGAGCGGCTCGGGGTCAAGGAGAACCTCGTGCGGCTCTCGGTCGGTATCGAGCACCCGGAAGATTTGATCTCCGACCTCGAACAGGCGCTCGAACGACTTTAGGAATCAGCTTCTTCCTGGGAAGCGCTGTAGATCCCGTATTTCGGTGATTGTTATTCGGCATCTCTCCGTACAATCCCGGTAGCGCGCCTCTTGAACCGCTGCCGTGGTGATCAGAGATAGGAGAGAAGCATGTTGCTCGTCACCAATGGGGACATAGCCGTGGACCGGATCGAACAGGCTGGCATAGGTGGCGAGCTTCTCCCCTGGAGAGACGTCTTGCACGAAGGTCCCATCCCCTCAGATCTTCCGCTCGACAAGATGCGGGAGGTGCGCGCTCGCTACATCGCGGAGCAAGGGTGGGATGATTTCGAGGCGGTGATAGGCGATTTCACCCGTCGAGACGCTACCCTGGACGGGTTCCGCGACCACGAAGAGGTGGTCCTCTGGTTCGAGCACGACCTCTACGATCAGCTACAACTCATCCAACTGCTCGACTGGTTCTCGCGGCGAGACCTTGGCGCCACCAGACTCAGCATGATCTGCGTCGCCGAATACCTGGGGAACTCGGAACCCGACCGCCTGCGGACCCTATTCGAGGATCGCGACGAGGTGTCCGCCCGGGCGCTGGATCTCGGGCACGAAGCCTGGAGAGCCTTTACTTCGACGGACCCCACACGGATCTCGACCCTGCTTCGGGAAGGCACTTCGGCCTTGCCTTTCCTAAAGAGCGCTATGCTCCGTCACTTGCAGCAGTTCCCATCCACGAAGAACGGCCTCTCCCGCTCCGAGACGCAGGCGCTTGAGGCGATCTCGGAAGGAAGAATCGTACTCCACGAAGCCTTCGCCTCATCTCAGGAACTCGAGGAACGCATCTTTCTCGGTGACACGGTCTTCGCCGGATACCTGGAAGGTTTGAGCCGGGGAAACGAGCCGCTCGTGCTGCTCGAAGACGGCGGCATGATAGAGGCTCCGGGTACGACGGGGTCTGCCGCGGACTTCTGGAACAGACGAGCCATAGTCACCGACACCGGACGCGCGGTCCTCCAGGGCCAAAAAGACTGGATCGAGATCAACGGCATAGATCGCTGGTTGGGGGGAGTACACCTGAGCGGTAGCGAAGCCGAATGGCGCTGGGACGAGCCCACCCAACAGCTCCAACGCACCGCCGCCTGAACACGTCAGAGTAGAAATAATCTCCGCAAGCTGCGAAAGTATCGTCTGGGTAAGAGAAACGAGACCGGAGGAGGCTTGTGGCTATGGCGCGGACGCACTATTTCCCGGAGGACAGGGTCCACTACGTCTGGGACAACGAGCTGGAGCCGGCCATCACGGTCTCGCCGGGAGACACGGTCGTCTACAACACCCGCGAGGTCTCTGACGGTCAGATCACACCGGACTCGACCGCCGACGCCCTCGCTACCTTCGACTGGGACCGCGTCTACCCGCTCTCCGGCCCCGTGGGCGTAGAGGGCGCAGAACCCGGCGACACGCTGGTAGTGGAGGTAATAGACATCCACACCGTCGGGTGGGGCTGGACCGCCGTGATCCCCGGCTTCGGACTTCTCCCGGAGGACTTCCCGGACGCCTACCTGAAGATATTCGACCTCTCCAACGGCGACTTTACGCTCTTTAACGACGAAATCGCCATCCCCATAGAACCGTTCTTCGGCACGATGGGCGTCAACCCCAACGACCCGGCGAAGCCCGCCATAATGCCGCCCGGACCTTTCGGCGGCAACATGGACACCCGTCACATCACGAAGGGCTCGGTCCTGTACCTGCCGGTGCAGATGTCCGGGGCGCTCTTCTCCTGCGGCGACGCGCACGCGGCGCAGGGCGACGGTGAGGTCTGCGTAACCGGCATCGAGAGCCCAATGTACGCGGCCTTACGCTTCGACCTGATCAAGGGCAAGACCATCCCCGCGCCGCAGTTCCAGACGCCCGGCGCGCTGACCCCGTGGTCCGAGGGCGCCGGCTGGTACGCCACGATGGGTGTCAACTCCGACCTGATGGTCGCGGCACAGGACTCGCTGCGGGCGATGGTCGAGCACATCAGCACGACGTATGGCCTGGAGCCGGTAGAGGCCTACGTGCTGGCGAGCCTGGTGGTGGATTTGAAGATCAGTGAGATAGTGGACCAGCCGAACTGGATCGTCTCCTCCTACCTGCCGCTGGCTATATTCAGCTAGTCCGGCTGGAAACCCGAAAGGAGGTTCGATGCCGGACCCGGAAGCCCTCGCTTTTGATATGTACGGCACGCTGGTGGACCCTATCGGGATACAGAAGGAACTGGAGAGCTTCCTCCCGGAAGGCGCGCCGTCCGTGGCCGCGTCGTGGCGGCAGAAGCAGCTCGAATACACGTTCCGCCTCACGGCGATGGAGCGGTACGAGGACTTCGAGCAGGTGACGCGCCGCGCCCTGGACTACGCGCTCGCCGCCTCCGGTAGAGATCTGGACGCCGGGCAGAAGGACACGCTCATGCAGCGCTACAACGACCTGGAGCGCTTCCCCGACGTCGTACCGGGGCTGGAGCGCCTCAAGGAGGCCGGTCACGCCATGATCGTCTTCTCAAACGGCACCCCCCGCATGCTCGAAG
>DASSMB010000160.1:0-8799 GCA_035689095.1 Rubrobacteraceae bacterium
GTCGGTCGAGTCTATGAGGACGCGGGTGGTGGCGGCGGTGGCGCGGTGCTCGTCCAGGATGCGGACCTTGTAGTTGGAGAGGTGGATCTCTTTTAGCTCCGGGTAGTGCGGCTCGATGGCCCTTCTGAGCGCCTGGTCCAGCGCGTTGACGGGTCCGTTGCCCTCGGCGGTCGAGATGACGCGCTGTCCCTTCACCAACAGCTTTATGGTCGCCTCGACCGTCGTCTCGCCGCCGGCCCGCTTCTCGGAAATGATGCGGAAGCTCTCCAGCTCGAAGAGCGGCTTCGATTCACCCGTCGTACGCCCGATGAGCAGCGCGAGCGACGCATCGGCGGCCTCGTAATGGTAGCCCTCGTACTCCCGCTGCTTTATGGCGGAGAGGATCTCCGTCGCGTCCCCGGCCTCAATCCCTAGCTCCTCCGCCTTCGCCCGGATGGAGTTCTTCCCCGAGAGCTCCCCGACCGGTGTCCGCCGCACGTTCCCGACGACCTCCGGCGCGACGTGCTCGTAGGTCGCAGGGTCTTTGGAGATGCCGTCCACGTGCAGCCCGCCCTTGTGCGCGAAGGCGCTCCGGCCCACGTAGGGACGGTGAGAGTCGGGCGTCAGGTTCATCAGCTCGGAGACGTAGTTGGAGACCTCGGTGAGCTTCTTGAGGTTCTCGCCGTCCATCACGTTCAGGCCCATCTTTAGCTGCAGGTTGGCGATGGTGGTCACGAGGTCGCAGTTTCCGGTGCGTTCCCCGACGCCGTTTATGGTGCCCTGCACGTGCGTCGCCCCGGCCTCTATAGCCACCAGCGCGTTCGCCACCCCGCACCCGGAGTCGTTGTGCGTGTGTATGCCGACCTCCACGCCGTCCATTTCCGTGAACTCGCGCACGGTGCGGCTGACGATCGCCTTCAACTCCGTCGGCAGCGTCCCGCCGTTGGTGTCGCACAGTACGAGCGTCGTCGCGCCCGCCTCGGCGGCGGCTCGCAGGACGGCCAGAGAATACTCCGGGTCGTCCCGGAAGCCGTCGAAGTAGTGCTCGGCGTCGAAGATGACCTCCTTGCCGGCGCCCGCCAGGTACGCGACCGTGTCCTTTATGGACTCGATGTTCTCCTCCGGCGTCGTCCTCAGGACCTTCTCGACGTGCAGCTTCCACGTCTTGGCTACGATGCAGGCCACGGGTGCGGAGAGCTCCGGTAGAAGCGTTACCGCAGGGTCGTCCTCGGCCCTGCCGTTCGGACGCCGCGCTCGCGTAAAGGCGACGAGCCTCGCGTTCGCAAGCTCCGAGGCGTCGAAGCCCTCGAAGAACTCCAGGTCCTTCGGGTTAGAGGCCGGGAAACCCGCTTCTATGTAGTGAAGCCCTAGAGCGTCCAGCTCGCGGGCTATGCGGGCTTTGTCCTCGGCGGTCAGGCTCACGCCCTCGCGCTGGGTGCCGTCTCTTAGAGTGGTGTCGAATAGTTTTATGCTCATGCCACGCCCTCTCCCGCCGCTACCCAGCGGCTCACGGCTTTCGTCACGTCTTCGGTCGTCTTGGTCCCGCCCAGGTCGGGGGTAAGGAAATGAGCTTCGAGCGCCACGGAGACGCCTTGCTCTATGGCCTCGGCAATATCCGGGCGGCCTAGCGTGTAGCGGAACATCATCGCCGCTGACAGGATGGTCGCGTAGGGGTTTGCCTTGCCCTGGCCGGCGATGTCCGGGGCGGAGCCGTGGACGGGTTCGAAGATGCCGGGCGTGCCGGGCTCTCCCAGGGAAGCGCTCGGGAGCATACCCATCGAGCCGGGGAGCATGGCCGCCTCGTCGGAGAGGATGTCGCCGAAGAGGTTCTCGGTCAGCAGCACGTCGAAGCGGCGCGGCTCCCGGATCAGAAACATCGCCGCCGCGTCTACCAGGACGTGGTCAAGTTCGACCTCCGGATAATCTTCCGCGACCTCCTCGACCACGCCCCGCCACAGCCGGCTCGTCGCCATCACGTTCGCCTTGTCCACGCTCGTCACCCGCCGCTTGCGCTTTTTCGCGGCCTCGAACGCGACCCGCGTCACCCGCTCGACTTCTTCCCGCGTGTACACGGAAAGGTCGCTAGCCCGCTCCGTCCCCTCCTCTTTCTCTCCGAAGTACGCCCCGCCGGTCAGCTCCCGGATAATGAGGATGTCCACTCCCTCGACGACCTCTTTCTTGAGCGTGGAGGCTGAGAGGAGCGCCGGCAGCGCCTCGACGGGCCGCAGGTTTGCGAACGCCCCGAGGTGCTTGCGGATCTTCAGGAGCCCGGCCTCGGGTCGGACGGAACCTTTATCGAAGTCCGGGTGGCCGACCGCGCCGAGCAGCACCGAGTCCGAGGCGCGGGCGGCTTCGAGCGTCTCGTCAGAGACGGGAGCGCCCTCGTCGCGGATGGCTACCCCGCCTATCTTCCGCTCCTCGTAGTTGAGCTTTACGCCGTAGTGTCCCGCCGCCACGTCTATCACCTCGCAAGCGGCCCCGACCACCTCCGGGCCGATACCGTCGCCAGGCAATAGCAGAATGTCGAACGAATCGCGCATGATAATCTCCCTAGAATTCCACTCTCGATTGCAACCACTCGCGCCCGCGCGGGCCGAGCGCCCCGGCGAGCAACTCCTCCGCCCGCACCCCACCGACGACCTCGTCTTCGTCCCAGAGCGCGTACACGAGCCTCTTCAGGAAGCCTTCTCCGAACTCTTCCAGCGCCGCCGCGCCGAGCGCGAGCAAGAGGTTCTGGAATGCCATCTGGTCCCCGGCGCTCGCCGGACCTTCAAAGCTCCGCACGGTGAAGCCCGGCACGTGGTCTATCCGGGCGAGGTGTCCGGCGAGCAGACCCTCCCGGCGCGCGACCGCCGCCGCCATTGCCTGCGGCACGAGCTCCCGGAGCCATGCCGGGGTCCTCACTACCTCCCGCTGAAGCAGGAAGGCGTGCGCCAGCTCGTGCCAGACGGTCAGCGGCAGCGTAGCCTCCGTATCCGGCCGGAACGCCCGCGAGAGCGTCTCCGGCAGGATCAGCGCCGGAGGGTTCACCGAACGGGTGAAATACGGCAGGCCGGGCGGGTAGGGACGGGAGTTCTCGCGCGGCGCGTCCTTCCAATCCTCGTCCGCAACCAGTATGGACGCGAGATCCGGCGGCTCGACATTCAGTATCCCGGCGAGCGCGCCAGAGCCCTCTTTCAGGTAGCCCTGTATCTCCCGCGCCCGCTCCAATAGACGCGGAGCGTGGAGCACCGGGACGCCGCCGTCCAGGCTCTCGTAGCCCGCCGGGACGGCGCTCGTTCTATGCGGGACCTCTACGGCGCTACCGTCGCGTCCCACTTCGCTCCGACCCTGCCCGCCGTGTAGACGTTGACCGCCCGCACGTAGGCCCGCGCCGCCGCCTCGACCACGTCCTGGCTGAGGCCGCGCCCGGCGTACTCGCTGCCCTCGAACTCGACCGAGACGCGCACCTCGCCGAGGGCGTCCTTGCCGCCCGTGACGGCGTCGATGCGGAAGTCCGTCAGGCGGCCCTTGATGTTCGTCGCGGCGTCTATGGCGCGGAAGACCGCGTCCACCGGACCCTCGCCCTCGGCCTCGGCCTCGAACGTGCCGTGGTCGGCGTGCGAGATCGTGACGGCCGCCCGGCTCTGGCGGCCGGTTGCGGCGACGACCCGGAAAGACTCCATCACGAACTTGCCCTCGAAGGAGCCAACCTCGTCGGCGGCGATGGCTTCCAGGTCGGCGGCGGTGACGGTCTTCTTGTGGTCCGCGACCTGCTTGAAGCGCTCGAACGCCCGCTTGAGCACCTCGCCCTCGACGTAGTAGCCGAGCTCCTCCAGGGCGTCCTTCAGGGCGTGACGTCCCGAGTGCTTGCCAAGGAAGATGTTGGTGCCTTCCAGGCCGATGTCCTTCGGGGTCATGATCTCGAACGTCCGCCGGTCCTTCAAGACGCCGTCCTGGTGTATCCCCGACTCGTGCAGGAAGGCGTTGCGCCCGACGATGGCTTTGTTCGGCGGCACCTCGTAGCCGGTGATGTTGGATACCATCCGCGAGGTGTTGGCGAGCTGGCGGGTGTCCACACCGACCTCGACGCCGTAGAAGTCCTTGCGCGTGGCGAGCGCCATCACGACCTCCTCCAGGGAGGCGTTGCCCGCCCGCTCTCCAATGCCGTTGACGGCGACCTCGATCTGGCGCGCCCCGACCTCGACGCCCGCGAGCGAGTTCGCGACCGCCATCCCCAGGTCGTCGTGGCAGTGCACCGAGAGCACCCGGTCCGCGAGACCCGGCACCCGCTCCTGGAGCTCCTTCAGGAACGCCGCGAACTCCACCGGCGTCGTGTACCCGACGGTGTCGGCTATGTTGATCACGTCCGCCCCGGCATCGACCGCCGCCGCGACGACCTCGGAGAGGTAGCCGATATCCGTGCGGGTGGCGTCCATCGGGGAGAACTCGACGTTCTCGCACAGGCTCTTGGCGAAGGCGACGGCCTCGCCCGCTTTACGCAGGATGTCCTCCTGGTTCGAGCGCATCTGGTGCTCGATGTGCAGGTCCGAGGTGCCGACGAAGGTGTGGATGCGGGGCCTCTCCGACCACTGGACCGCCTCCCACGCGCGCACGATGTCCTGCTCGTGGATGCGGGCGAGACCGGCGATACGCGGTCCCTTCACCTCGGCGGCGATGCGGGAGACCGACTCGAAGTCTCCCTCGGAGGTGATCGGGAATCCGGCCTCGATCACGTCGACCTCCAGACGCGCGAGCTGGCGGGCTATCTCTACCTTCTCTTCTACCGACAGGGAAATCCCCGGCGACTGCTCGCCATCCCGAAGCGTGGTGTCGAAGATCTCTACTCGACGCATATGTCTCTCATCTCCCTACGTTGAAAACTTGGATTGAAACTGCGGCTCTTGAGTTTTTAGGTGGCCGCTCGGAGCGTGGCTAGCCCGGCTAGAGACCGGGACGGGTAATTCGCCCGGCGACCACCCTGGTTAGTCGTAGGATGACGAAAGAAAGTGGCACGTTGTTAGAGACTCACCTTCATGTGAGGCGCAAGTATCTCATCTGTAGCCGCTTGCTGCAACCTGGACGCCGGCGGCTGTGTATCCGAAGAGGAAACTTCCAACTCCTCCGCGCCTGTCTCCGCTAGCGGATTTTCACCCATGAAACCGGCGAATAGGGTGAGAAGCATAACTTATGCCCCGTCCACGCTAGTAAAAGCCTTGTCCGCGAGGCGCGGCACGACCGGGACCGTGTTCGGGGCGAGGCAGAAGTCGAGGTCCCTGTGGTAATCCAGACGCTTGAGCCGCCGGGCGGCGCTGTTCGTCCGCAGGGCTCTCTCCGGGCGCCGGTGGTAGGCGTCCACGATGGCTCTCGCTCTCTCGTCCAGGCTCGCGCCGTTTTCGCGCAGGCGGGCGAGGATCGCGCCCGCCGCCGACTCGTCTTCGGAGGCCCGCCGTCCCTGCCAGCCGCAGCCGATCACGGCTACCCGTGAGTCGGGCTCCCCGTTCGCCAACTCGTCGGCGACGGCGCGGGCGTTGACGAAGGCGCCCGCAATGATGGCCGGAGCGCCACGGGCGGCCTCGATGATCCTGGTCCCGTTCGTGCTGGAGAGGACGACCGTGGAACCGGGCGCAATATCCGACGCTTGGACCTCCGTGGGCGAGTTCCCAAAGTCGAAGCCGCGTACCTTCGCGCTCCCGCGCTCTCCGATGCGGTAGTCCGCTCCGGGATAGCGCGCGGCCTCCTCGATGGAGGCCACCGGGATCACGCGGGCGCCCTTGCGCACCAGGACCGCGATCGTGGTGCTCGCCCGGTATGTGTCGACCACCACCACTGCCGCGCCCTCGCGCGCTGCCCTGCGAGCGCCTTTTTCTCCCGCGGCATAAGTGGCAAGCACGTTACTCGGACTCTCCCATCATTCGCGCGATTATACGCGCGAATAGCGTTTCTGGAGAACGATACCTTGCGCGGGACTCGCACTTTGATAGCATGCGCGGCGGAAAGGTGTAGGGCAATGTAAGGGAAAGGAAAACCAGCATGGCCGAACCGAAGACCAAAGAGACCATCTCGCTGGAGGACGCGAAGAGGATCATCGAAGCGGCGCAGAAGAAGGCTACGGAGATCAACTGCCCGATGGACATAGCCGTCACCGACGCCGGTGGCAACCTCAAGGCCCACGTCCGCATGGACGGAGCGTTCGTCGGGAGCATTACGATCTCCATAAACAAGGCCTACACGGCTATCGCTTTCCAGCAGGAGACCAAGAACCTGCAGGAGGTGACGCGGCCGGACGGCCCGATCTTCGGCCTCTCCGACGCGCACGGCGGACGGCTGGTGGTGTTCCCTGGCGGCATCCCGCTGGTGAGGGACGGGGAGATAATCGGGGCGATAGGGGTCTCCACGGGGACCGTCGAGCAGGACCAGGAGGTCGCCGAGGCCGGCGCCGCCGCGCTCTAGCGAGGCTCGCAATAGTTCACAAGCGCGGCGCACGGTACCTCGCCGTGCGCCGCGCTCTATCTACAAAAAATAGCGTCTATCCGGCGGTACGTTGCGCGACCTCGACGGCGACGGTCCAGTCGGTGTACTCGTCCAACTCGCCGCGCGCGGCCTTGAAGTAGATCTCCTGCAGCCTCTCGGCGACCGGGCCGATGCTGCCGGTCCCTATCGGACGGTCGTCCACCTCGACGACGGGCGCTATCTGGAAGCCGGTGCCGGTGAGGAAGACCTCGTCGGCGGCGTAGAGCTCGGTGCGGCCCACGTCGCGTTGCTCGGCCGGCATCCCGAGTTCTTTCTCCGCAAGCTCCATCACCGCGTCGCGGGTGATGCCCTCCAGGATGTCCGCCGTCACGGGCGGCGTGATGAGTTGCCCCTTCCTGACCACGAAGATGTTTGCCGCGCTCGCCTCGGAGACGAAGCCGGACTGGGTGAGGAAGATAGCGTCGTCGTAGCCCGCCCGGTGCGCCGCGTCCACCGCGAGCGCCGTGTTGACGTACGAGCCGGTGCATTTGGCGCGGGTCGGGATCGCGTTGTCCGCCACCCGCCGCCAGGAGGAGACGCAGCACTTGAGACCCGTGAGTTCCACGTAGTTGCCCATCGGGACCGTGAAGACCGAGAGCTCGGAACGACCTTTCAGGTTCACCCCGACCGACTCGGCGGCCTTGTACGCTAGCGGCCGGATGTAGGTGTCCTCCCTCGGAGCGTTGCGCTTGAGGATCTCAAGCGTTATGTCGCACAGCTCATCCACGGTGTTCGGCATGTCTATCCGCAGCAGGCGGCAGGACTTCTCGAACCGCTCGTAATGCTCGCGCATCTTGAGGACCTGTAAGGTTCCCCGGCCCTCGCTCCAGTACGCCCGGATGCCCTCGAAGACGCCCGTGCCGTAGTTTAGGGCGTGGGTGGCGGGGGAGAGCCGCACGTCGCCCATCCTGACCATCTCACCGCCGTGGTAGCACCACTCCGCGTCGTTTGCGGCAAATGCCGTGCGCGCCATCAGGAACCTCCTCCCGCCGGGTTACCGGCCGGGGCTTCGACGCCCTCGGCCGCGAGCGCCCGCAACTCCTGGCCGACCTTCTCTACCTGCGACTCGGCCTCGCGGCGGCGCATGGCGAGGAAGCTGGAGCCGCCGGCCTGGTTCTCCAGCACCCACTCCTTCGCCCACTTTCCGGTCTGGATGTCGGTGAGGATCTGGCGCATCCGCTGCTTTGTGCCCTCGTCCACGATCTTAGGCCCGGCGGTGTAGTCGCCGTACTCGGCGGTGTTCGAGATCGAGTAGCGCATCTGCGCCAGGCCGCCCTCGTAGATGAGGTCCACGATCAGCTTCAGTTCGTTCACGCACTCGTAGTACGCGAGCTCCGGCTGATACCCCGCCTCGACCAGCGTCTCGAACCCGGCCGTCAAAAGCGCCGAGAGACCGCCGCACAGCACGGCCTGCTCCCCGAAGAGGTCCGTCTCGGTCTCCTCGGCGAACGTGGTCTCGATGATCCCCGCCCGGCCGCTGCCGATGCCGCGAGCGTACGAGAGGACGACGTCCCGCGCCTGTCCCGAGGCGTCGTTTTGGACGGCGAAGAGCGACGGCATACCCTTGCCCTCGACATAGAGTCTCCGCAGGACATGACCCGGACCCTTCGGCGCGACGAGCCCGAGGTCAACCTCCGGCGGCACGACGATCTGGTTGAAGTGGATGTTGAAGCCGTGCGCGAAGAGCATCAGCATACCCTCCGACAGGTTCGGCTCCACCTCCGCCCGGAAGACCGCCGGCTGCTTCTCATCCGGCAGCAGCATCATCACCACGTCGGCCCACTGAACCGCGTCCGCGATGGTCATGACCTGCAGGCCCTCCTGCTCCGCCTTCGGCCAGCTCTTACTCCCCTCGTAGAGCCCGACGGTGACTTCGCAGCCGGAGTCCTTCAGGTTCAGGGCGTGGGCGTGGCCCTGGCTGCCGTAGCCCAGGATAGCGACCTTCTTCTGCGTGATCTCGTTGCCGATGTCCGCCTCGCGGTATACGCGCGCCATGCTATTCTCCTATCTCTCTACTTCTGGGCCGGCCGCTCGGCGAACCGGATCTCCTCCACGTCCTCCAGGCTTTCGAGGAGCGTGGCGTAGCGCCGGGCCGTCTCCTCGGGACAGTCGAGCGCGATACCGATGCGCGTGCCGTCACGGTCTCCGTCCACCGAGATCCTCGCTACCGGCATCCGCTTGTTCTGGAGCGTCATCAGGAAGCGGTTGAGGGCTAGGATGCCCCCCGCTATCCGGGCCTCTATCTCTATGGGTTCCACGTCGGTTGTGGATCCAGCGGAGCTAGGCGCCATCTTCCTCGATCATCTCGGCCACGCTCATGCCCGAAGG
>DASSMB010000161.1:0-20168 GCA_035689095.1 Rubrobacteraceae bacterium
CAACACGACCGACCGCTTGTCCCGGTTGGAGACGGAGATGTACACCCGCCCCGCCACCGGGAGCGTCAGCCCCACCGCCGTTAGCGCCTTGGCGAACGCCCCGCCAAAGGTAGCGTCTATCCCCATCGCCTCGCCCGTCGAACGCATCTCCGGCCCCAGCAACGTGTCCACGTCCGCGAACCGGTCGAACGGGAAGACCGGCGCCTTCACCGAGAAGTGACCGTTGGTGGAAGCGCGCAGGCCCATATCCCGCAGTTTCTCGCCCAAGAGCACCCGCGTAGCCACTTTCGCCAGCGGAACCCCGGTGGACTTGGAGATAAACGGCACGGTGCGCGACGCCCGCGGGTTACACTCGATGACCAGCACGTCCTCGCCGCGTATCACGTACTGCACGTTCATCAGGCCCACGACACCTATTGCCCGCGCCAGCCGCCGCGTGTAGTCCTCGATCCTCTCGACGAGCCGCCGGTGGATCGTGATCGGCGGCGTCACGCACGAGGAGTCGCCCGAATGCACCCCCGCCTCCTCGACGTGCTCCATGATCCCGCCAATGTACACGTCCTCGCCGTCGGCGACGGCGTCGACGTCAACCTCTACGTAATCTTCCATGAACTTGTCGATGAGGGTTGGGTGCTCCGGGCTGGTGTCCGCATTCGACCTTAGATATAGGTCCAGATCGTCCCGGTTGTAGATGATCTCCATCCTTCGGCCGCCGAGCACGTAGGAGGGACGCACTACCACCGGATAACCGAGGTCTTCTGCCACCCGAATGGCCTCCTCCGCCGACATCGCGGTCCCGAAGCGCGGGTGCGGGATGCCCAGTTCCGTCAGCAGGCGCCCGAACCTGGAGCGGTCCTCGGCAAGGTCTATCGCGTCCGGCGACGTACCCAGTATCTTGAAGCCCTCTTTCTCGAGAACTCGCGCTAGCTTGAGCGGGCTCTGCCCCCCGAACTGGAGGATGACCCCCTCGGGTTTTTCACGGCGCAACACCTCCAACACGTACTCCTCCGAGAGCGGCTCGAAGTACAGCCGGGTGGAAGTGTCGTAGTCGGTCGAGACCGTCTCGGGGTTGGAGTTGACCATGACCGCGTCGTAGCCGGCTTCCTTGAGCGCGTAGCTCGCGTGGACGCAGGCATAATCGAACTCTACGCCCTGTCCGATCCGGTTGGGACCGCTGCCGAGAACGACCACGGAGGCGTTCTCACCCCGCTCGACCTCGTCCTCGGTTTCGTATGTGGAGTAGTAGTAGGGCGTGCGAGCCGGAAACTCGCCGGCGCATGTATCGACGGATTTATAGGTCGGCACGATGTTCAGCGCGTGCCGGACGCCTCGCACCACTTCACGGGATACACCGGAAGCCGCGGCCAGAGCCTCGTCCGGGAGCCCGATACGCTTCAGTTCCAGCAGGGCGTCGGCGCTGAGGCCGCCGGAGATAGCGCCCTCGGCGGCCACTATCTTGGCTATGGAGGCGATAAAGAACGGGTCGATGCGGGTCTTGGCGAAGATCTCGGGTATATCCATCCCGCTCCTTAGAGCGTCGAAGATAGCGAAGATCCTGTACGGGTTGGGCTCGTCCAGGTTGGGGGTTATGTCTCGCGGCTCTACCTCCAGTGAAGCCATAGCCTTGAGCAGGCTCTCCGTGAACGTCCGCCCTATAGCCATGACCTCGCCGACGGAGTGCATCCTGGTCGTGAGCCGGGGCGTGGCGCCGGGGAACTTCTCGAAAGTAAAGCGCGGTATCTTGGTAACGACGTAGTCGAGAGCCGGCTCGAAGGACGCGGGTGTGGCGCTGGTGATGTCGTTCGGGATCTCATCGAGAGCGTACCCGACCGCCAGCTTGGCCGCTATTTTGGCAATTGGAAAGCCGGTCGCCTTGCTCGCCAGCGCGCTGGAGCGGGAGACGCGCGGGTTCATCTCGATCACGTAGAACTCGTCGCTCTCCGGGTCAACGGCGAACTGGATGTTCGACCCGCCCGTCTGAACCCCGATCTCGCGTATTATGCGGATAGAGGCGCTGCGGAGGGTCTGGTATTGGCGGTCGGAGAGGGTTTGTGCGGGGGCGACGGTTATGGAGTCGCCGGTGTGGACGCCCATCGGGTCTACGTTCTCTATGGAGCAGATGATCACGACGTTGTCCGCCAGGTCGCGCATGACCTCCAGCTCGAACTCTTTCCAGCCGGCGATACTACGCTCGACGAGCACGCTCCGCACGGGGCTCGCGTCGAGACCGTCCGTGACGGCGCGGCGCAGCTCGCGCAGGTCGCTCGCGACGGCACCGCCCTTGCCGCCGAGGGTAAAGCTCGGACGGATGATGAGCGGATAACCGATGCGCTCGGCCAGTTCTTCAGCTTCGGAAACTTCGCGCACGACGCGGCTGTCCGGAACCTTTAGCCCGATACGCTCCATCGCTTCCCGGAACAGGCGGCGGTCCTCCGCCTTCCGTATTGACTCCACGGACGCTCCGAGCAACTCGACGCCGTAGTCCTCCAGGACCGCCGCCTCGTGCAGCTCGATGGCGAGGTTGAGGGCGGTCTGGCCGCCGAGGGTCGGGAGGAGGGCGTCGGGGCGTTCGCGGCGTATGATCTCGGCTAGCGTGCCGGTGGTGAGGGGTTCGACGTAGGTAGCGTCGGCGACCTCCGGGTCGGTCATTATGGTAGCCGGGTTGGAGTTGACCAGTATCACGCGGTATCCCTCGTCGCGCAGGGCGCGACAGGCTTGTGTCCCCGAGTAGTCGAATTCGGCGGCCTGACCGATCACTATAGGCCCGGAGCCGATGATCAGGATGCTCTCTATGTCGTCGCGCCGCGGCACTTTAGACCTGGGCTTTCTCGGAGATGCTCTCCACGAACTCGTCGAACAGGTATCCGGAGTCTCGCGGTCCGGGACTCGACTCGGGGTGATACTGGACGCTCCAGGCGCGTGCCTCCCGGCTCGCAATGCCCTCGACCGTGCCGTCGTAGAGGTTGCGGTGCGTCAGTTCCACGCCCTCCGGCAGCGTCTCCTCCCGGACGGCGAAGCCGTGGTTCTGGCTGGTGATCTCGATGCGCCCCGTCGCCAGGTTGCGGACGGGATGGTTGGCTCCGTGGTGTCCGAACGGCATCTTGTACGTCTCGCAACCGAGCGCGAGCCCGAGTAGCTGGTGTCCCAGGCAGATGCCGAAGACCGGCAGTTCTCCGAGGACGGGACGCAGGGTGCTCACGGCGTCCTGCAGAGCTGCCGGGTCGCCGGGTCCGTTTGAGAGGAAGAGGCCGTCTGCCTCCGAAGCCAGCACCTCCTCCGAAGACGAGGAGCCCGGCAGCGCGATGACCGTTGCGCCCCGGCTGCGAAGCTCCTTGTAGATGGAGCCCTTCACTCCGTAGTCGAGCGCGGCGATGCGGCACCGCTCCTCACCGAAGGCCGGCATGATAAGCGGTTCCTTAAGCTCGGTGATGGTGGAGGCGAGATCGAGTCCGACCATCGAGGGGTGCGCGTTGGCTTTCTCTCGCAGCGCGTTCGAGTCACGCTCAACGGTCGAGATGACGCCCCGCATCGCGCCCCGGTCGCGCAGGTGGCGGGTGAGAGCGCGCGTATCCAGACCTTCGATGCCCATTACGCCAGCCTCGTCCAGCATGGCGGCCAGCGAGCGCTCGCTGGCCCAGTTGCTGTGATACGGGGTGTACTCACGCACGAGGACAGCGGCGGCCTGCACCTTGCGCGACTCGTCCTCACCGGGGATAACGCCGTAGTTCCCGATCAGGGGGTAGGTGAACAGCACGATCTGTCCGCGGTACGATGGATCGGTCAGCGTCTCCTGATAGCCGACCATGCTGGTCGTGAAGACCACCTCGCCCGCGACCTCGCCGTCTCCGGCGAAGGTCTTACCCTCAAAAGTAGCCCCGTCCTCGAGGACGAGGGTTGCCCGTCTAGGCCCGTACTCCAAATCTTGCTCCTGTCCTGTCATGAATAAGCTCTCCGCCAACTATAGTACCGACGACCCTGCCCGTCAGCCTGCGTCCGGTATACGGCGAGTTGGCCGACTGGCTGAAAAGGTTCTCCCGCCCGACCGTCCACTCCTCCGACAGGTCCACGAGCGTCAAGTCCGCCGGCGCTCCTGCGGCGAGAGTACCCGCGCCTTCGCCCATCCACCGTCCCGGCGCGCAGGCCATCGCCTCTACCAGCCGCGAGAGAGGCATAACTCCACCCAGGACCAGTTCGCTGTACAGCGCCGCAAAGGCCGTCTCGTGACCGAGGAACCCCGGCGCGGCCTCCTCCAGTGGAAGCTCCTTCTCCTCGGAAGCGTGCGGCGCATGGTCGGTGGCGACGAAATCTAATACTCCGTCCCGCAACGCATCCCCGACACCCCGGCGGTCGTCGTCCGGGCGCAGCGGTGGATTGACGCGATACATACCTTCCAGCGTTCCAACGAGGTCGTCGGTGAGCGTCAGGTGGTGCGGCGTGGTGTCTCCGGTAACGTCGGCCCAGCTCTTGAAGAACGCGACCAGCGCCGCCGATAGTGCGGTCGAGACGTGGGTAATATGGACCTTCGCGCCCGTCTCGGCGGCCAGGATCAGGGCCGTCGCCGTCGCCGCGTCCTCGGCGCTCGCGGGGGAGCCGGGAATACCGGCCAGAGCCGCCGCGACGCCGTCGTGGACGACGCCGGTGGCGAGGGTATGGTCCTCGCAGTGCAGGATCACGGGCAGCTCCGCCGACCGGGCGTAGAGCATGCCGTTACGCAGGACGCCAGCCGAGGCCGTGCCCAGCCCGTCGTCCGAGACGCAGAACGCTCCGGCCTCCTTCAACAGCCGCATCTCCGTGAGGCGTTTCCCTTCCAGGCCGGCGTGCAGGGCGGCCGAGACATAGGCCCGGACACGGGATTCCTGCTCGATGCGGCGCACAAGGCCGCTCACGATCACGGGCTTGTCCACCACCGGGTCCGTGTTCGGCATCATGACGACGCCGGTGAACCCACCGGCGGCCGCCGCCGCGGAACCGCTCGCTATCGTCTCCTCGTCCTCCCGGCCCGGCGTGCGCCAGTGGGCGTGGACGTCCACGAAGCCGGGGAAGAGGTGCAGCCCGTCGGCGTCCAATTCTCGTGTGCCGCGAAGACCGTCCCCAATCTCCGCGACGCGGCCATCTGTCAGACGCACGTCGGTCACGCGGTCTAGGCCGATTGAGGGGTCGAGGACGTGGGCGTTGCGGATAACGAGTTCGGGGCTCACGCGGCTACCTCGTGGGCGGCTCCCGTGGCGAGGGTGAGGACCGCCGAGCGGACGGAGATACCGGCGGCGACCTGATCCGGGACCAGCGAAGCCCCGTCGAGCACCACATCACCCGCAATCTCCACTCCCCTATTGACCGGACCGGGATGCATGACAAGCAAACCGTCGCGCAAATGCCGCCGCGCTACGCCGTAGAACCTCGCGTACTCACCCACCGACGGGACACGCGGCGAGCTTCCGTTCATCCGCTCGTTCTGAAGGCGCAGCAGGTACAGGGTCTCCGCGCCCCATTCCAGCGCTTCGTCTACGGAATCGAGGATCGGCACGTTCCAGGCTCCGGTCTCCTGGGGCAGCAGCGTCAGCGGCGCGACGATGGCGACCTCCATGCCCGCTGCGCGGAACGCGGGGATCACGCTGCGCGCCACCCGGCTGTGCAGGATGTCTCCGGATATCGCTACCCTGCGGCCCTCAAGCTCATCAAAGCCTCCGACGGCTTCGCTCAGGGCGTACAGGTCGAGCAGCGCCTGGGTCGGGTGCTGGCCGCAGCCGTCGCCCGCGTTGATAACGGCCGCGTCCGTATAGCGCGCCGCGAGAGCCGAGGCTCCGGCGGACGGGTGGCGAAGGACGAGGGCGTCGGCGCCGAGCCGGTCGAGGGTGACGACGGTGTCAATCAGGGACTCGCCCTTAGAGATGGATGAGCCTTTCTCGGAGAGCGAGATCACGTCCGCACCGCACCGGCGGGCGGCCAGTTCGAAGGAGACGGCCGTGCGGGTCGAGGACTCGAAGAAGGCGAGACAAACGGTCTTGCCGTCCAGGGGGCGCGAGAGGCGTCCATCGGCGTGGGCGCGGGCGAGCGAGATCACCTCCCGCAGTTCCTCCCGGCTGGCGCCTTCTATCGTCAGGAAGTCTCTACTCCGCAACGGTGATCACCCCATCCTCCCCATCAGTCTCGGTCAGGCAGACGCGAACCCGCTCGTCACGGGCGGTCGGCACATTCTTGCCCACGTAATCGGCCCGGATCGGCAACTCGCGGTGGCCCCGGTCAACGAGAATCGCCAGCCGGATCGCCGCCGGCCTCCCCATCTCCAGGAGCGCGTCCATCGCCGCCCGCGCCGTGCGTCCCGTGTACAGCACGTCGTCCACGAGCACGACCGTGCGTCCGGCAACGTCGAACGGTATGTCGCTCCGATGTACCTGCGGTTCGTCGCCGCCAAGGTCATCCCGGTGAAGCGTGATGTCCAGCGACCCGACCGGGATCTCCAGCCCCTCGAACTGGCGGATGTTCTCGGAGATCCTGCGCGCCAGCGGGACCCCGCGCGTCAACACGCCGACGAGCGCCAGCCCGTCAAGGTCGGATGCGTTTTTTTCGAGTATCTCGTGGGATATTCGCCGGAGCGAACGGTTCAGCCCGTCCGCGGTGAGCACCTGCGACTGCGGACGCTCGCGCGTGCTTGAATGACTCAAGCCCTTCTTCCTCCTTCGCGCCTCACGGGACGCCGTTAAAGGATCGGTATGTCGCCAGTCAAGCTATCAGAGGTCGAAGGATGCGTCAAGCTCGCGCGCCGACCGGCGGAGGTCATCCGGTATCTCCGCCACGAACTCCAGCGGCTCTCCCGTGGCCGGGTGCGTGAACGCGAGCCGCCCGGCGTGGAGCCAGAGCCGGTGTACGGGGACGGCTTCGCCGTAGAGTGGGTCCGCGTAGACAGGGTACCCGATGGCGGAGAGATGGACCCGGATCTGATGCGTCCTCCCGGTCTCCAATCGCACCCGGAGCATCGAGTGCCCCGCCGCCTGCCGCAAGACCTCGAAGTGGCTCACGGCCTGCTTCCCGATACCGGCCGCCATAAGCGTGGGGTTATCGGGGTTGCGTCCGACCGGCGAGTCCACAGTACCCTTTGGCGGAAGCCCCTCGCCAACGACTATAGCCCGGTAGATCCTCCGCACCCGCCGCTCCGAGAGCTGCCTCACCAACTCCGTATACGCGGGCTCTCCCTTGGCCACCACCATCAGACCGGAGGTATCGCGGTCGAGCCGGTGTACGATGCCGGGCCGCTGCGGGTCTTCTCCGCCCGCTATCCCCCGGTCGAGAAGCGCGTTTACCAGAGTCCCGGATGGGTTACCTGCTCCCGGATGCACGACAAGTCCGGCGGGCTTGTCCACGACGATCAGGTGCTCGTCCTCGAAGACTATCGGGACGGCAATATTTTCAGCGGCGAGGTCTTCGTCGGGGATGTGGACTTCGATCTTCTCGCCCGCGCGAGCCTTGTGAGATGGCGAGGTCTCCTCTCCGTCCACACGCAGCGAGCCGGAAGAGATCAACCGCTGCACGGCGCTCCGGCTGATGCCGAGGCGTTGCGCCACGAGGAGATCCAGCCGCCCCCCCGCCTCGCCGTACGATACCTCGAAGCTCGGCACGCTCAAGCGCGGTTACGCGATTGCGCTGGAGAGGGCCCGACGGACACCTTCGGGATCCACGCCGCGAACGAGTACGACCTTGTCGCGTCCGGATGAGCCGCGCAGGATCTCGACCCTCGACCTCGGTAACCCGAGTAGCTTCGCCAGATATCGAAGCGTCTCCTCGTTGGCCTTGCCATCCACCGGGGGAGCGGCGACGCGCACTTTCAACGCGCTCTCGCCATAAGTCCCCGTCACGGCGCTCTCTCGGGCTCCCGGCGAGACCCGGAGCGTGACTTGCGCGCCGTCCTTCGTCTGGTTGACGAACCCCTCAGCCACGCCGGCGGAGGAAGCGGCTGGCGCGGAAGATCCTGTTGTCCTCCTCACGCTGCGGCGCGTCTTCGGCGCGCGGCTCGTCCTCTCGCCTCTGATCCCCAGCCTGCTCGCGCTCCCCGAAGAAGTCGTTGGAGCTGTCCTGAGAGGCGAGGCCTGGCTCCTCCCGGTCTACCTCCTCTGCCGCCGGCGACTCGCTCGCCGAAGATTGCGCGGAGACGGCCTCCTGCTCCGCCGTACCTTGCGTGCTGGCAGTCGCGCTGGAGGGCTCGTACTCGGGTTCCTCGGTCTCCGGCTGTGCATCGGCTGGCGGCTCGCCCGTGGCCTCGCGAGCCTCGGTCGCCGTGAATGCCTGCGTCGCCTCCGGGTCGTCCTGCGCGGCAACCTCGTCAAAATCGTCCGTGCGGTCGTCCTCCTGTCCCACGGCTTCCATCGAGGCGCCTTCCTCTTCGTCACTCTCGCGCTGGCGCTCGGAGGTCTCCTGGTCCTGCACTGACGTTTCCGCGAACGGCGCGCCATGCTGCGTCTCGCCCTCGTGCGCCCGGGCCTCACGGGCGGCGGCCACAGACTCGGTATCCAGCCGCTCGCGCAGGGAGGCTTCTATCTCCTTGGCGGTTGCGACGTCAGCGTTGTCCATTACGGCGAGGTAGCTCTTTAGGAGGTGCCGAAAGTCCGCGGCGAAGGTCTGCTTCGCGTGCCTCAGGGCCTCGTAGGACTCCTGCACCCGCTCGACCCGGCTTGAGGAGTCGGCCAGCATCTGATGGGCACGGTTCTGAGCCTCCTTCACGGTCAGCTCGGCCTCGCGCTTCGCGCTCTCCCGGAGGGTCTCCGCCTCGCGGTTCGCGCTCTTTCGCAGGTCGTCCGCCGCCTGCTCCGCGTGTATGAGCGCCGAGCGTATCGAACCTTCCAGGTCCTCGAACTGCTGCAGCCGTTCGCGGACGTTCTGGATCTCATCGCGCATCCGCACGTTGTCCGTGTAGATGCGCTCGAACTCATCTGCCACCGTATCCAGAAAGTCGTCTACCCCATTCTGGTCATAGCCCCGGAAGCTGTTGTTGAACTCTTTACGTCGAATATCTATCGGCTTGATCGCCACGATGAATCACCCCACTACAGGTCGTAGAAACTGGTCAATGATTGTGCCAAGCAGGCTGCTAATTATGGACAACGCGAACAACGCGATTATAGGCGAAAGGTCCAGCGCGAACCCGCCAAGCCTCACCGGCGGGATGCGGCTGCGGATCGGCAGCATTATCGGATCCACGATGTTCTTGACGGCGTCGTAGATCGCCTGGAAGATCGGGTTGGACGGGTAGGACGGGAACCAGCCGATCAGGATCCAGGCCAGTATCAACCCGAGCAGTATGTAATACCCGTAGTTGACGACCCCGAGCAACAGATCCGAGATGCTGAAGCCGAACTGCTGCAGGAGAGCCATCACTTTTTACCCAGCCCCCTCGATTGCTCCGCAGCCGCGTTGACGCCATCGTACACCGCACCGACGAACCCGGCCTTCTCCATCGCGACGAACGCCGCCGCAGTCGTTCCGCCCGGCGTCATCACCTCGTCGCGGACCTGATGCGCGCTGCGTTCCTTGAGCAGCACGGCTGTCCCCTCTATCGTCCCGACGACGAGCCTGCGCGCCACGTCGCGCGGGATGCCCTCCCGCACGCCAGCCTGGATAAGCGCGTCGGCGAAGAGCGCCACGTACGCCGGGCCCGAACCGTGCAGCGCGGTCGCCGCGTCGAACAGACGCTCCGGCAACTCCATCACCTCTCCGACGTGGCCGAAGATCTCCAGCACCACCGGCACCGTATCCCTGCCGGCGTCGTTCGACGTCACCACCGCCGAGCCCAGCCCGACCGAGGCGCAGACGTTCGGCATAACGCGCAGGACCGCCGTGCCGGGCGGCAGGTTCTCCGAGATAGTCGCGATCGAGACGCCCGCCGCGACGCTCGCCACGGCTTTCTCCGTACCGTTGAAGGCCGGTGAAACCTGAGCCATGACCGCCGCCACGTCCCACGGTTTCACGGCTACGACGAGCAGGTCGCTCTGCTCGGCGAGCTCAAGGTTTGAAGAAGTGGTCCGCATGCCGTACTTCTCGGCGTAGGGCCTGAGCTGTTCGGCGTGGACATCGCTCACCCCGAGGTCGTAATCGCCCGACTCGGCAAGCCGGGTGAGCAGCGAGCCCCCGATCTTACCCGCCCCGATTATCCCTACCTTCTTCAAGTTTCCCACGAGATCTAGAGTTGGTTGAAGAACGCCCGCTCGGCGAGACGCTTGCGCTCTTCGGCGCTCACCTCGACGTTGCGGGGGGTCAGGAGGAAAACCCGGTTGGCGACGGTCTGGATCTGCCCGTCCAGCGCGTATGTCAAACCGGCGCAGAAGTCCACCATCCGCCGGCTGAGGTCGCCGTCCACGTTCTGGAGGTTCAGGATCACCGGCTGCTGCCGCTTGAACCTGTCCGCGAGCGCCTGCGCGTCGTTGAAGCTCGACGGCTCCAACACACTCACCCGCGCGGGCGCGGGGCTGTGGTCCGGCACGGCGCGCAGGTGCGCGGACTGCTGGCCCTGACTTCCGTACCTCTCCCGGCTCGGTCCCTCGCTACCGAAGAGGTCCCCGAGCGAGGTGCCGAACGCCGACGAGCGCTCCGCCCGTCCCAGACGCCGGACGGCGGGGCCGGGCTCGGCATCCCGCGCTCCGTTGGAGTACGCGCCGCCATAACGGCCCGTCTCCTCTTCCTCGTCCTCATAGTAGTCGTCGTCCTCAACACCAAACCCGAACCAGGCCGCGACCCGCTCTAGCTGATCTCTAACTCCCATGGTGCCTCCTCACGGGCCATCCTCCTCGATAATCGTTCGCCCGATCCGTACTAAAGTCGCCCCCTCTTCAACCGCAACTTGGTAGTCGCCGCTCATTCCCATCGAGAGTTCTGAAAGGTCGAAATGCGGAGCCCAATCGGCCTGTAGCCTATCACGTATCGTCCTCAGTTTCGCAAAAACATAGCGCACATTTTCCGGGTCTTCAACCATCGGCGCTATGGTCATGAAACCCCTCGCCCGGACCTTGCCCCTTGTATTGGCGGCAGCCTCGAGCAGGCCCTCAATGCCGTCCTCCCGTACCCCATACTTCGATTCCTCACCGCTAACGTTCACCTGCAACAGCACGTCCACGCCGTCCTGTGGCGCGCGTTTTGCCAGCTCCTCGACCAGCCGGAGCGAGTCAACCGAGTGGATGAGGCTCACTCTGCCCGCGACGTCTCTCGCCTTGCGGCGCTGAAGATGACCGATAAAGTGCCACTCGAAAACCTCCCCAAAGGCTTCCTGCTTGCGGATCAAATCTTCCGCCCGGTTCTCGCCTAGTAGCTCGACGCCGGCTGCGGCGAGCGCCGCGATCTGCTCGGGTTCGTAGTATTTGCAGGCTATGAGGATCCTGGTCTCGCCCGGCCGTCTACCGCTTCGCTCTAGCGCCTGCCCCACCCGCTCGCGCACAGCCCCGAGCCGCTCCTGTATCTTTTCGTCCGAAATTCTGGTCTTCACGGAGTCTCCCACGAAATTGCCGCCAGGTTCCTGCCGGTGCGCGGCCCCTCCTTGCGGTGCGAATAGAAGAGGTCCGTCCGGCAGCCCGTGCAGAGCCCCAGGTCGAAGACCTCCTCTACACCCGCTCGCCGCAAGTCTTCTCGAATCGCCGCCGGCAGTGAGAGATTCCATCCCGAGACCACAGCCGCCCCGAACGCTTCGCCGAACTTCTCCGCCAACTCCTCGGATACTTCGTAGCAGCATTCCCGGATGCATGGCCCGATGAACGCTCGAATCGTCCCGCCCTGTATCTCCCGCACGGCCTTACCGGAGATACCGGCCAGCGTGCCGCGCCACCCGGAGTGGACCATCCCCACGCCGCGCTCTCCCACGAGCGCCACGGGCACGCAGTCCGCGACGGCCACGACCAGGGAGAACCCCGCGTGATCCGTGTGCAGCGCGTCCGCCTCCCCGGCGAACCCCGGCCCCGAGACGCGAACCACATCCGCGCCGGCCACCTGACGGACCCACGCGCTCTCCCCGCCGCCCATCGCGGCTCGCGTGCGTGAGAGGTTCTCGAAGACGGCGGCCTCGCCATCACCGACCTTTGTCGAGACGTTGAGGCTGTCGAACGGCGGCTCGGAGACACCGCCCAGGCGGGTGAAGAACCGGATACGCGCGTCCGGCGGCTCAGGTTCCGGGGACACATAGACGGCGCCGCCGGTGGCGGTCCGAACCGTCCACCCGGCGGCGCCGGAAGAGGGATGATCTAAGCGGGGTGAGTTCTGATACACGCCCTGGCGGTCTCGGCCTAGCGGCGTCGGAGGAAGGCCGGGATGTCCAGGACATCGCCTTCCTGCGTCGGGCTGCTCGTCTCCTCTGGTTGCTGCTCCATCACCGGACGCTCCGAGCGTCGTTGATTGACGAGCCGCTGGTCGAAGCCCGTGGCGATCACCGTGACGCTTACCTTCTCGCCGTACGAATCGTCCACCACGGCGCCGAAGATCAGGTTCGCGTCCTGGTGCGCCGCGTTGTGAACGATCTCCGCGGCCTCGTTCACCTCGAACAGTCCCAGGTCCGTTCCGCCCGTGATGTTCAATATGATCCCGGTAGCGCCCTCGATGCTCGCCTCCAGCAGCGGGCTCGATATCGCCGTCTTGGCAGCCTCGGCCCCGCGGTTCTCGCTGCTCGACTCGCCGATACCCATGAGCGCCGAGCCGGAGTTGTTCATGATCGTGCGCACGTCCGCGAAGTCGAGGTTGATGAGGCCCGGTACTGTGATGAGGTCCGTGATGCCCTGGACACCCTTCCTGAGTATGTCGTCGGCCATCTTGAAGGCGTCCATCATGCTGGTCCGCTTCTCGGCGACCTGCAGCAGCCGGTCGTTCGGGATGATGATCAGAGAGTCAACGTTCTCCTTGAGGCGCTTGATCCCTTCCTCGGCATACGTCGCCCGGCGGCGACCCTCGAACGCGAACGGCCGCGTGACGACACCCACGGTCAGAGCGCCGGAGTCGCGGGCGATCTTGGCTACAACAGGAGCGGCGCCCGTCCCGGTGCCGCCACCCTTGCCCGCAGTCACGAACACCATGTCCGCCCCGCGCAGGGACTCCTCGATCTCTGCCTTGTTCTCTTCGGCCGCCTCCATGCCGATCTTGGGGTCCGCGCCGGCTCCGAGGCCCCTAGTAAGTTTCTCCCCAATGTGTATCTTCTGGTCCGCATCACACATCTGGAGAGCCTGCGCGTCCGTGTTCACCGCAATGAACTCAACCCCCTGCAACCCGGAGTTGATCATGCGGTTCACAGCGTTGGTCCCGCCGCCGCCGATGCCGACAACTTTTATTACCGCCAGATAGTTCGTTCCCGCGTCCAACATACCCTTCTAGCCCTCCATTTACCGTTCTCCTGCCGTCATCCGGCGCGTCCTCCCCGGAACCAACCTTTGACCGCCTCCACTATGCTACCAAAACTGGTCATCCCTGCACCTTTACTCTTTGGTGCAACGTGACTGTTTTTCGCGGAGAAGTATAGCAGACCTACAGCCGTTGCATACTGAGGCTTTTGTACAGGTTCAACGTTGCCCTTTACGCGGCGTGGCACGGCGGTGCGAGCGCGCATACCCAGGACATCCTCGGCCAGCTCCGTCATGCCGTCGAGGAGGGAGCCTCCGCCGGTAAGGACGACGCCCTGAGGAAGGAGGTTTCGGACGTGGGCCTTGTCCAGCGATTCGCGGGTGTACTCCAGGATCTCGCGAGCGCGGTACTCCAGGATCTGGCTCATGAAATTCGCGTTGTAGTGGCGGTCGCCAAGTCTCACAGCGGCGACGGAGTCAACGGAACTGGATAGGACAGTCCCGTAGCGTACCTTGAGCGCCTCGGCGGCATCGTATGGGACCTTGAGTCCGTAGGCGAGGTCGGAGGAGAAGCTCTCGCCGCCGAGAGGGATGACGGCGGTGTGGGTCAGGGCGCCGCGCATGAATGCCGCTACGTCCGTGGTACCGCCACCCATGTCCAGGAGGGCGACGCCGTCGGAGCGGTCCTGCTCCAGAAGGCAGGACTCCGCGGAGGCCAGAGGCTCCAGCACGACCTGCGTCACCTTCACGCCGCAGTCCTCGACGGCATGCAGGAGGTTCTGGATGCTGGAGAGAGCGCCGCTGACGACGTGCGCGCGCATCGTTACCTTGCGGGCCGCCAGGCCCACGGGCTGCTTCACGCCCTCGGAGCCATCGAGGACGAACCCGCGAGGCACGACGTGGATAATGCGCTCGTCCTCGGTCAGGTCGATCTGCCGGGCTTCCTGCTCCAGCTTCTTCACGAAGCGCTCGGTGATCGTCAGGTCCCGGCCACGGTTGAGTAGCGTGACCTCCGTGTTGAAAGAGGAGATGTGGCTGCCGGCGATCCCGACGTTGACCGGCACGCCTCGCATGCCGCACGCCTCGATGGCCTCCGCCACCGACTCCGCGGCCGCCTGCCGGTCCACCACCACGCCACGCTTGAGGCCATGACTAGGAGCCTCGCCCATCGAGAGGACCTCGACCCAGCCGCGGCGGCTGTCCACCCGTCCGGCGATGGCGACGATCTTCGTCGTCCCCACGTCGATCCCATAGACTAGCGAGGTTGCCACGCTGCCGCGCTACCCGCTCGTTCCGCCGTCCCGGCTGGAAGGCGGGTCCTCGTAACTGACCACGACCCTCCCCGGCGAACGAAGGTCGAAAAGCGGAGCCCGAGGGTTGCTGCGCATTATCTCCGGGAGAGCTTCGATCTGGTCGTCAGCCAGCCGATCCGCGAAGATGATCCTGCGCCCCTCGACCGTCGCCTCGGTACCGCCCGCGTTCACGTCGTCAACCGACTGCAGAGCAATACCGTGACTCTCAAGACTTCTCCCCGCCCTCAAGATCTCCTCCACCTGATCCTCATCAACCTTGACCCGCCCGAGACGCGCTCCTCCCAGCCCCGGCAACTCCGTTCCATCTACCGCCAAAATGACCCGCCGCCCATCCAGATCTCCATCCAGGACGGCGCGGCGTTCCTTAACCTGAACTATAACTATACCGGACTGCCATTGTTTAGTCACCTTCGCACTCTCAACCCACGGATTAGTCTCGACCTGCCGTCTGAGCATCGCGGTGTTGAGCGTGAGGAGGCTGGCGCCGTCGGATAAGGACTGCGAGACCTCGGATTCCGGGTACATCCGCGCGCCCTTGACCTGGATGCCGGTAACCGGGTAGAGGAGGTAGGCGACGATGAAGACCACGGCTCCGGTCAGGCCGGCGACGGCTATCGAGAGGGAGATGCCGCGGACGACTCTGCGGAGGGTGCCGGGCAAGGCTACAGTAGTTCCAACAGCTCTTCGCCGACGCGGGAGATGTCGCCAGCGCCCATGGTGAGCACGGTATCGCCCCGGTTCGAGATCGAGCGGAGGACGTTCGGGATCGCGGCCTGCTCCGGGATGTAGTAGACGTCGGGATGCTCGCGCGTCTCGCAGATGGCGTCCACGATCAGTTTTCCGCTTACTCCAGGCTGCGGCATCTCGCCCGCCCCATACACGTCCGTGATCAGGACGGCGTCCGCTGCGGTGAAGGCCTCCCCGAACTCGCGGTGAAGGGTACGGGTCCGGGAGTAGCGATGCGGCTGAAAGACGGCGATGACCCGGCCCTTCGAGGTGGCGCGGGCGACATCGAGGGTTGCGAGCAGTTCGGTCGGATGGTGCGCATAGTCGTCTACGACCCGTATCTCGCCTCGCTCTCCCTTGAACTGAAAACGCCGCCGGACGCCGCCGAAGTCCTTCAGCGTCCTGGCCGCGTCCAGAGCGTCGTGCCCGAGTCGCCGGGCAATGCCGACCGCGGCGAGCGAGTTGAGGATGTTGTGCCGCCCGAAGACACCAAGCTCGATTAGGCCACGCTCTTGCCCGTCCTCCACGAGCGTGTAGGAGTTGGGGCCGAGTACCACCGCGCGAAGGTCACCGGCGGTGATGCCGTAAGTCGTTACGGAGCACGGCGCGCTGGACGCGAGCTGGAGGCACGAGGGGTCCTCGGCGCAGGTAACGAGGTGTCCGTCTTCGGGGAGGGCGGCAACGAACTTCGAGAAGGTATCGAGCACGTCTTCGAGGGACGAGTAGAAGTCGGGGTGGTCGAACTCGACGTTGGTGATGATGGCGTTGTGCGGACGCAGGTGGAGGAGCGAACGGTCGCTCTCGTCGGCCTCGGCCACTACCAGGTCCGGGCTGCCTTCTACGACGTTGCTGCCGATGTCGTTCAGCTCTCCCCCGACCAGAGCGGTGGGACTCTCGCCGAGAGATCGGAGGACGTGGGTCGTCATGCTGGTGGTGGTCGTCTTGCCGTGAGTGCCGGCCACGGCGATGCTCTGTCCGCCCTGGAGGATCGTGGCGAGGGCGGCGGCGCGGGGTATGACCGGGATGGACCTGCGTCGGGCTTCCAGAAGTTCCAGGTTCGTGGGTGGGATGGCAGTCGAGATGACGACCTGCTCCGCGTCCCCGACCTGATCCGAGGCGTGTCCTATATAGACTCGCATCCCGGTCTCCTTGAGCCTGCGGGTGTAGGCGGACTCCTTGAGGTCCGATCCCGTAACAGCGTGCCCCCGTTTCTGGAGGATCTCCGCTATGCCGCTCATCCCCGCTCCGCCAATACCTATCATGTGTATTCTCATCGTCGTCCATCCTCTCTCGTAGCGGCGAGCAGCCTTCCGGCCACCTCATCCGCGGCTCCGGGTGTCGCAAGCCCGCGCATGCGCGCGGCGAGGCGATCCCGGCGTTCGTCGTCTTCAAGCAGGTCTTCGATGCGTTCGCGCAGCGTCCGCGCGTTTACCTCCGAGTCGAGCATCAACTCCGCCGCGCCGTTCTCGGTAAAGTAACGCGCGTTGTGTAGCTGATGGTCGCCCGTCGCGTACGGGAAGGGTATCAGAATGGCCGCCCGTCCGGCCGCCGCCGTATCGAAGAGAGAACCCGCCCCAGACCGGATCACGACCACATCCGCCGCCGTCACGTAGCGCCAGATGTCGTCCACGTACTCCAGGATGCGATGCCGGGGGTTGTCCGTCGAGAGCCTCGGGAAGTCCCGGCGGCCGGAGATCTGGACGACCGTGTACGGCGTCTCTCCCCGGAAGGCCTCCGCAGCCGCGAGGTTTATCTTCAACGCTCCCCCACTGCCGCCGAAGATCACGACGACCGGCGGCTCCAATCCCAAATCATTCAAAGCCTCTTCCCGCGACGCCCCGAAGAACTCCCGCCGCGTGGGCATCCCCACCCACACGGCGTCCCTGAGCCGCTCCTTCGCTGCCGGGAAAGTAACCAGGACCTCCCTAGTCAGCCTGCTCGCGAAGCGGTTGACCCGGCCGGGCACCGAGTTCTGCTCGTGCAGGAACGTCGGGATACCGAGCGACCGCGCCGCTATCACCGCCGGAGCGCTCGCGTATCCCCCCACTCCCAATACCGCCCCCGGCTCGAAGTTTTGTATTATACGTCTACAACTGTGTAGGGCTTTAAGGAAGAGGGTGGCGGCGCGGGCGCGGGCGAGGGGGTTACCGGCCAGGCCCTTCAGGGGTAGGGAGTGGAGTTTGTAGCCGGCCTGGGGGACGAGGTCGCGTTCGATGCCGGACTCGGCGCCGACGAACTCCACGGTGGCCCCGGAAGCGCGCAGGCTATCCGCCACGCAGAGCGCGGGAATCGCGTGTCCGCCCGTACCCCCGCCGGCTATCAGGACGCGCGGCGCTCTTTTTTGGTTTGATCTCTCGGACTCGTTCACTATCCTCCGATATCCGGTACAGAATACCTACGGCAGCGAAGCAGACTATCAGGCTGGAGCCGCCGTAGCTGATGAACGGGAGCGTCATACCAGCGAGCGGCAGCACGCCCATCGCCGCCCCTATGTTAAAGGTAGCCTGGACGGCGATCATTGTGGTGAGCCCCGCCGCCATACACCGGGCCATCACGGATGGCGCGTGGAAGGCGATGCGGAGGCCCGCCAGCAGCACGAAGCACAGCGCCGCGATGACGGCCATCATCCCGAACAGGCCGAACTCCTCCCCGATCAGGGCGAAGATCATGTCCGTCTGGATCTCCGGCACCGTCGCCGCCTGTCCGCCGGAACCGGCGCCCGTTCCGAACAGGCTGCCCGTCCTTATAGCGACGAGGGACTGAACGATCTGATACCCGGAGTCGTCGGAGACGGACCAGGGATCGAGGAACGTCATGAACCGCTGCCGCCGGTACGGCTCCAGCCACATCACCCCAACCAGAGCCACGACCGCCGCGCCTCCGGCCATCAGCAGGTCCCGCGTTCGGACCTCTGACGCCCACAGCACCCCGGCCACCCCGGCGAGAAGCACCACCGACGTGCCGAAGTCGGGCTCAACGAGTACCAGCCCGAAGAGCGCGCCGACCGCAGCGAGCGGCCGGAATGGGATCCCGGACCCGGACGGCATTCGCGCCACCGCGCAACTGAGCGCCACGACCGCCGCCAGCTTGGCGAACTCCGCTGGCTGCAGGCTGAAGATACCCAGATCCAGCCAACGACGCGCACCGCCCGCCTCCACCCCTATCCCCGGCACCAGTACCAGGACCAGAAGAGCGAGCACTGCCACGTACAACCACGGAGCGAACTTCCTCCAGGACGTGTACCGTACCCGGCTGACCAGCAAGAAGACGATCACGCCGAGCGTCACGTGCCAGAGCCGCACGAACAGGAAGTGCGGCCCATAGTCCCTGTAAGTCGCCGAGTAAACCATCACCATACCGAGCAGCGAGAGCCCTAGTGTCACCAGGAAGAGGTTCGTCCTCAGCGACGCCATCACTTCGGGGACCGTTCACCCATCTCCCGGACCAGGCGGACCAGGCGCGCAAACTCCTCACCGCGCTCCGAGTACCCGGCGAACTGGTCGAAGCTGGCGCATCCCGGCGAAAGCAACACGGCGTCGCCCGGCCTCGCGAGCGTCTCCGCCCGTGTCACCGCCTCAGCTAGGTCCGAAACGAGGTGGACGTCTTCGACGCCCTTCGCCCACAGATATTCATACAGGCGCGGTCCGGCCTCGCCCTGGCACACGACCGCCCGGCATCGGTTTAGATAAGGCAAGACCTCACCGAAGTCCGTGTCCTTCTCCGAGCCGCCGAGAATGAGGACCACGGGGCGCTCGAAGCTCTCCAGCGCCGCGGCCACGGCTGCGGGGTTGGTGGCCTTGGAATCGTCCACGTAGAGCACGCCACCGCTCTCCGCGACCACCTGCATCCTGTGCGGCTTCAGGGAGTAGCGTTGCAGGCCCGCTCGAACATCCCCGGAAGCCACCCCCAGCTTCCTCGCCGCGGCTGCGGCAAACAGAGCGTTCTCGTAGTTGTGGGTCCCGGCGAAGCCCAGCTCGGAGGTCTTCGCTACCAACTCACCTTGTTGAAGAAGCTCATCCTCAATGACCGCTGACCTACCCTCGCCCACAACGATAGTCTTCGCCGCGAGACCTTCCGCAGCGCCGCGTCCGACAGGGTCCGAGGCGCTTATTAGGGCGAGGTCATCTGAGCTTTGTCCCTCGAAGATCCTCAGCTTATCTTGCGCGTACTCCTCGAAAGATTCGTGCCAGTTGAGGTGATCCGGACGGGTGTTGAGCAGCGCCGCCACCTCGAACCTGCCCTCACCCCGGTAGTGCAACTGGAAGGACGATACCTCCAGCGCCAGGACGCCGGCCTCGCGCACCTCGTCCAGGCACGAAGTCAATGCGCGCCACGAGTTGCCGGCGACCGCGTGAGGGACCCCGGCCGCATCGAGTATGTGGCGCAACATGTCCACGACCGTCGTCTTACCGTTCGTCCCCGTGACAGCAGCCACGCGCACATCCGGGCCCAGCATCTCAAGGCCCAGGCTCACCTCCGAGATGATCGGGATTCCACGCGCTTCGGCTTCGCGTAGTATCGGGTCGCGCGGACGTATGCCGGGGCTTGCCACGATGCGCTCCACCCCGTCCAGCACGGACTCGTCGGCACCAAGCGAGCCCTCCACGCCGAGCCGCTTTAGCGTCTCCTGCAGTTGCTCCGAGTCTCCAGCGTCGGCAACCTGGACCTTCTCGCCTGCGGAGAGGAGAGCCTACGTCGCAGAAACCCCCGACTCTCCCAGGCCGTATACGAGAGTCCTCACAATCCTGGTCTCACACCGCGTTGTAGAGGTAGAAGTAGTAGAGGACGAAGCCCAGAGCCGCGAAGGCGGACTGCACGATCCAGAACCGCACCA
>DASSMB010000162.1:0-10633 GCA_035689095.1 Rubrobacteraceae bacterium
CTGCAGGTCTCTATATATGACCTGTGGGTGTTGGGACCGACGGGGAAGGACACGGTAAGTTTACAGACGTGCATCAACCCGCCGGCATATGATGTGCGGCTGATAGTTAGGGGAGACCTCACCAGCATAGACCCCGCCTGAAGTGTATCTACCTGCTTGCCCAAGGACCTCGTATACGGAGCGTGGCATAAGGAACGCGGCGCGCTCTCGGAGGTTCGTCCTGATAAAAGCGAGGGGCTGCCGGTCCCGGTGCGGGGTTGTTGCCAGCGTTACGGTCCAATAGGATTGGGGTTGGATCCTGAAAGAAAAAGAGCGATGCTTGAGAGACCGGAACCTGGTTTTCGTGCCGATCCGAATAGGGATAGCCGCTGCCGCCGATGGAGCGTGGGCGAGGATGCCAGATAAGGTTGGAGTAAGGAAACTGTACCGCGTGTTCCGGGCGAACCAGCCGATATTCGTGGGGGTCGGGCTCGCGGTTCTCTACTGGATCGCCGAATCCGCCCTCGATGTCTTGATGGCGGGGACCGGTACCTTTGCTGGACGGCTGCCGCCCGTCGAGGACGCGAACGAGCTCTGGATGAGGGCCATAATCGTGAGCCTTATCTTGGGGTTCGGTTTCTATAGTAAGGCTCAGAGGCCGGCGGACGGATAAGGGCTTGCGCGAGGGCCGAAATGAGCCGGCGGGCTCAGGAGTAGAGCGCACCGCGGAACTGGCGCGGGCCAGCGAAGCCTCGCGGGCGGAGGACTCTCTGCGTTTCATGGCCGAGGCGAGCGCGGAGCTCTCTTCCTCGCTTGACTACCGGGATACGCTCTCCGGCGTTGCCCGTCTCGCGGTGCCCCGCCTCGCCGACTGGTGCGCCGTGGACGTTATCACGGAGGACGGTTCGGTCGAGAGGCTCGCGGTAGAGCATGAGGACCGGCGAAAGATCGCGCTAGCCATTGAGTTGCAGGAGCGTTATCCGCCCGAACCGGAGTCCCGCAGCGGGCTGCCCAACGTGCTGCGTACCGGCCGCGCGGAGTGCTACCCCGAGATCTCCGATGAGATGTTGAGGAGCGCCGCAACGGACGAGGAGCATCTCGGGTTGCTGCGGGAGCTCGGCTTCACCTCGGCCATGATCGTGCCCATGATCGCCCGCGGGAGGACGCTCGGCGCGATCACGCTGGTCTCGGCTGAGTCGGGGCGTAGTTATGGGGAAGCGGACTTGCGGCTGACGGAAGAGTTGGCCCGGCGCGCCGCCCTCGCGGTGGACAATGCGAGGCTGTACGGGGAGGCCCAGAAGGAGGTGGCCGAGCGGCGGCGGGCGCAGGAAGAGCTTCGGGGCTCGAAGGACCAACTCGAGATCATCCTGCGAGGAGTCGCGGACGGCATAACCGCCCAGGAGCCCTCGGGACGGATCATCTACGCCAACGAGGCCGCCGCGAGGATGGTCGGCTACCCTTCCGCACGGGCGCTCATGGAGGCTCCGCCGGGCGAAGTTCTGCGCAAGTTCGAGGTCCTGAATGAGGAGGGTAGGCCGTTTCCGCTGGAGCGGCTGCCGGGACGGAGGGCTCTTCTGGGAGAGGACGCGGAGGAGACCCTGCGCTTCCGCGTGCTCGGCACGGGCGAGGAGCGATGGGCTGTGGTCCGGGCGACACCCGTTTTCGACGAGCGGGGGACGGTCCGCATGGCGGTCAATATCTTCCGTGACATAACCGAGCGCAGGCGAGCCGAGGTGGCTTTACGAGAGTTGAGGGAGGCCGAGCGCCGCCGGATAGCCCATGACCTGCACGACGGAGTCCTGCAAGACCTGTCCTACACCGCGGCATCCATGGGTCTCATCCTGCTCCAGACCGAGGGAACGAGTCTGGAGAACGAGGTACAGGCGGCCATAGACGCCGTCCGCCGCGCCGCCCGGGGACTGCGCGACGCGGTCAACGACCTGCGTCTGGAGGAAGAGACAGATCGCCCCTTCCCCGAGTTGGTCGAGTCACTGGTGAAGAGGAACCGGACGATGTCTCGGGGAGGTTACGAGACGAGCCTGGAGGTGGAGGAGGGATTTCTCCCGGCGCCGCTCGGTGAGACCGGAACGCAGTTGTCGCGCATCATCCAGGAGGCCCTGACCAACGCCCGGCGCCACTCGGGCGCTCGTAATATTCTTGTGAGCCTGAGGATCGAAGGAGAGGACCTGGTTTCGGAGGTCTCCGACGATGGGCAAGGCTTCATGGCGGCGGCTGCTCCAGGGGTAGGACTAAAGAGTATGCAGGAGCGCGCGCAGGCTCTGGGCGGGACGCTGGAGATAGAGAGCGAGCCGGGTAAGGGGACGCGGGTGCGGATACGGGTCCCGCTCGCGCGGAAGGTATAAGGGAACCGGGATACGACCTTCGAGACAACGGCCTGCTATTATCGGCCGGGAATGCGCCAGCTACTCAGGGAGAGACCTTCTATGAAGCCGAGGCTTTATAACACCCAGCAGTGACCCTACGCCCGGCGGACCAGGATGGTCCTGCACGAGAAGGGCATAGACTTCGAGACCTATGAGGTAGATCTCGGAAACAAGAGCGAGGAGTTCCTGGCGGCGAGCCCGACCGGCAAGGTCCCGGTGGTAGTCGTCGACGGAGACTCCCTCTACGAGTCCAACGTCGTCAACCAGTACCTCGATGAGGTGAACGGTGAACCGAAGTTGATGCCTCAGGACCCGAAAGAACGGGCCTACGCTCGTATCTGGATGGCCCTCGCCGACACCGACTTCTTCCCGGCGGTCTTCATAGCAAGCGTGGGACGCGAGAGAGGGTTCTCCGAGGAGCGGATCTCCGAGAGTTTCGAGAAGCTCCGGGCAACACTCCGGAAGCTGGAGGAGCGCCTCGGGGATCGCGGCTACCTCGCCGGCGAGTTCTCCCTGGCAGACGTGGCCTACGCGGGCAACCTCCACCGCCTGCGCGAACTGGAAGAGAGGGGAGAGGTCTCTCTCGGCGAGTACCCGAACGTCGCGGCCTGGGTCGAGCGGATCGAGCAGCGGGAGAGCTACAAGGCGTCCGGATAGTCTCCGCCTCCGCGAGGCGGAGATCCCTCTTCGCACCCGGGACATCACCGGCTCGATGCGCGGCGGGAAGCTGCGGTATGCGATCAGCGTATTGGCCGGCATCTTGCGCTCCCGCCAAACTCCCTGGGCCGATGCATCAGTTCCTGGTTCCGGCGGTTCGCTGCGCCCTGTTGGGTGAGTCGTCCGGATGGCCGAACTCGGCCCGGTAGAAACTGGCCCGTGGGCCGATGATCTCCATGACCCAAACGTCCAAACTGTACCCAGAGCGCCGATAGAGACTCGAGGCGAGGTACCCTGTGTCAGAACCGCGCGCGGATACATCCAGACTTCTCGGGGAGAGACGTACTCCAGCGTCCATGATCAGGCGCGCCTCCCGGCTTCCCGCACCAGAGTCCCGCAATCGCCTTCGCGTAAACGATAGGGCAAAAGACCTATTCAGATCGGGGTTTGCTCTTAATAACATGCGGTGCTCCTGGGGAGCAGAGGAGGAGAGAATGGACCGAGAAGAGACAGGAGGACGAGATGCGAGCCATGCTATGTAGCTGCCGGGGGCATTTGGAGGCCTCGGATGAAGAAAGGCTCTTCGAGGAAGTCCTGGCTCATCTGAGGCGGGACCACCGCGCGATGGACCTGGAGGAAACTCGGGTCCGCGAACAGGTCGCCGGGCACTCCTACGGTTACGAGTTCCTGGACGTCTACGCGGGAGCCGCCGAGCCGGACGAAGAGTTCGGTCCCGAGCCTTATTAGGTCTCACGGGCCATCCTCGCAGCGGCACTGAGACGCGGGAGAGACGGGGTAACCATGTGGATGATATTCCGCCAGACATTCGGGAAGCTCACCATGCAACATGCGGTGACTGTCATGCCGCGGGGCCGGTGCTCCCCGGACGCTCCCGATGTGGATGCGCACCTACAGGAGCGAGGAGCGGCGCCGGACCGGCATCACGGTCCCGGAGTGGAGGAGATCACCGCCGCCGAAGCGCCGCCCATCCCTTACTACGACGGTAGCTGACAGGAGCGACTCCTACGATTGGTGGGACCGGAGCCCCGGAGAGAAAGGAATAAACTCATGGAAACGGCATCTTACGGAGTAGTACAGACCCTGGAGGTCTCCACCGGCGCCCGGGAGCGCCTCTCGCGTCCCGCTGCTGTGGGACGTTGCACCAGTGGCCCCGCTCCGCGCCCGGCGCAGGAAGTCCCACGGGAAGACCATCGTTACACGTGGCTCGAAGATCACCTGATGCGCCTCGAAGGCAAGGAGGCGCGCGGAGAGTACTACGCGCGTCTGAGGTAGGATTACGTGACGTAATCCTCCGTGCCCCACTCGCGCCCCGGGCCTGACCATAGTCTCAAGCGCTGCACGGAAGTCCCTGGCGACGAGCAAGCGGGCCATCCTATCCCGCGGTCCGTTCACATGGGCGCGTTACGCAAGTCGCGTTGCGCGAGTCGCGTTGCGCATGGCTGCTCAGGAGGCTGAGCCGTCCGGGTTGAGGCTGGGACGGTCGGATCTTCAGGCGGGCGCGGCGGCGGTGCTACTCGTTACGCCGGGCACGGGGATTCTCGCCCGGACGCGGGTGCCTTCTCCTACCTCACTCTCCACCCGCACGTTGCCGCCGAGCGCGGCGGCACGTTCCACCATGCTGCTCAGTCCTACTCCCGGAGAGGTCTCCGGCCCGAAGCCGCGCCCGTCGTCGGCCACCTCGACCACGAGCTCCTCATCCTCCACCTTCAGTATGACCTGCACGTTCCCGGCTCCGGAGTGACGCCGCGCGTTGGTCAGGGCCTCCTGGATAATGCGCAGCAACTCGACTCCCGGCGTGCCGAGAGCGGTGGACGGGAAACCTTCCTCGACATGGAAGCTTATGTCCAGTCCCCGAGCCCTCGGACGGTTCTGGTTCACGAGGGCTTCGACCAGTTGAGGCAATGGACGGTGCTCTTCCTCTCCCAGGCGAAGGTCGTATACAGCCTCGCGAAGCCCCTCGACCGACTTGCGCAGGTCCGCTATCTGCCGGCCTATCTCCGATTCGAGGCTAGTGCCTCCGGCCTTGATCCGGGTGACCTGCATTGCCGCGACCGCGTATGTCAGGTCTTGCAGGACTCCGTCGTGGAGGTCGCGGGCCATGCGGTTGCGCTCAGCTTCGCGTACCTCGCGAAGAGTTTTCTCGGCCCATTTGCGCTCGGTTATATCTCGGACCACGATGCACAGCGCCTCGCGTCCTCCGTAGGAGACCACGTTGGCGCTCACCTCTACGTCTACTAGCGTGCCGTCCTTGCGCCGGTGGCGCCGCTCGCCGCTGGTGTATTGTCCCTGCTCCAGCACGCGCTCCACGTAGCAGTCCATGCTCTCGCGGGAGTACGGCACCACGTCGTAGAGCGTCAGGGCCAGGATCTCTTCCGGGGCATAGCCGAGAAGCTCTTGGTACACGGCGTTGGCCTCCAGTATGCTCCTGCTCTCGACCTCGACCAGCAGGATGCCGTCGGCGGCCTGCTCTACCACCGCCCGGTATCGTTCCTCGCTCTCCCGAAGGTCCTGCTCCCTGCGCTTGTGCCTGGTAACGTCCCTGGCGACCGCGTACACCAGTCCCTCTTCGACGGCGGGGACGCCGCTCCACGACAGCCACACGTATGAGCCGTCCTTGCAGCGGTAGCGGTTCTCGAACGAGGTGGTCTGCGCGCCCTCAGCTAGCTTCCTAACCTCCGCGATGGTGGCCGCGCGGTCCTCGGGGTGGATGAAGTCGATAAAGGGCCTGGAGAGTAGTTCCTCCTCAGAGTAATGGAGCGTCTTCCCGAAGGCCGGGTTCACGCGCTTGAAATATCCGTCCATGCCGGCGATGCACAGCAGATCCAGCGAGAGCGCAAAGAAACGGTCCCGCTCTTTTTCGGCTCGACGGCGCTCCCGGCGCACCGCGACCTCGCGCAACTCCCGCTCTACGGCCGGGTTCAGACGGGCCATGTTCTCCTTGGAGATGTAGTCCTGCGTCCCGGAGCGCATGATCTCCGTCGCCGTCTCCTCGCCCAGCTTCCCGGAGACCACGATGAAAGGCATGTCGTATCCGAGCCTCCGTAGCAGCGCCAGAGCGTCAGGCGCCCTGAAACGCGGCATGAAGTAGTCGGAGATGACTATCTCCCAGGGCTCGCCCCGCGCCTCCGCGCCGGCCAGCGCCTCTTCCATCGCCTCCGGGGTATCCACCCGCTCGTAGAACGGCTCGTATCCCCCGCGCCGGAACTCGCGCAGCAGGAGCATCGCGTCGTTCTCGGAGTCCTCGATCAGCAGCACACGCAACGGTGTTGCCACGACTCTTCCTTCCTCTACAAGTACTCTACAAGTAGCCGGGCCGACATGATTTCGATCCACACTTTACTATTAATGCGCTTTCTCACGGAAGTTTAGCATCGAACCTTCGGCCGCAGTTAGGATGCGGCTTTCGAGGTCAACCGCTCTTTGGTTTTCGTCCGGGTATCGTCCTTCGACGCATTTTGAGGTGGTGGGAGTACCGTCTGGGGTTGTAGTAGCTCACGGCCAACTCGACCGGGATCTCGTGATCGTCTATGTACAGGCGCTGAACGCGCAGGCTGGGCTCGCCGGCCTCAGCGTCTATTACCGGGGCTACGTCTTCCGGCATGGGCACCGCCGTGATTACCTGGTTGGCCCCGGCGACGATCCGGGACATCAGACGTTCGAGGGTCCCGATCACCGTCGTGTCCCCGCGAGCCGGCAGGGCGTCGGCCTCGACTAGCCGCGTGCCCAACTCGGGCGGCAGATATATGCGCGAGAGGCCGAAAGGCACTCCTTCATACAGACGTCTCAGAACCACCGCCGCCACCGCCCTGGATGGCAACTCTAGCAGGCTCGCGGCCTCCGGGTCGGCCTTTAACTCGACCGGCTGCATGACCTCCATCTCGGTCCCCGCGAAGGCCGTCAGGTCTTCGATCGTGCCGATCTGTCCGAGGTAGTGGCTGTCTCTGGAGAGAGCGGTCGGGAAGGTTCCCTTGCCGGGCGTCCTGTACACAAGTCCCTCGGCTACCAGGTCCTGGAAGGCCCTCCGTACGGTCGGACGGCTCACGCCGTACTCTCTGGCGAGATCTACCTCGGTCGGCAGGCTCTCCTCCGTGCCGAAGCGTCCCTCTTTGAGCGCGGCGCGCAGGTCGGCCGAGAGCCTCTGATAGGCCGGTACGCCTCGACCTACTCGCTTGGATCCGTCCAGAATTACTCCCTCAAGATCAACCCCGGCGCACACTGTCCGCCACCCGCCCCGGAAAAAGCGGCTAACATATACAACCCGTATTTTAGCAAACGTAATGACTTTACGCTTGACAACTTTTATTTGTCACTACATAATGTTTGTAAACAAGAAATATGCTTACATTTATTGTTGGAAAGGGAACGTAGATAACGTGGACTCGCGGTCGGGGGCCGGGCAACTGACTACTCTGGTGGGGTAGTGCGGGCGTGAGATCGGGGTCGAGGATACCGCGAGGATACCGGAGAAGGGATAGGCGGTTCATGAGCATAAAAGAGGGCTGGCGGGGGCGCTTCTACGAAGACTTCGAGGTAGGGGATATCTACGAGCACCCGCTGGGGAGGACGGTAACGACGACGGACAACATCTGGTTCACGTTGCTCACCCAGAACACGGCGCCGATTCACTTCGATCATCACTACTCGGCCCAGACCGAGTTCGGCAAGCCGCTCGTGGACTCGACGTTCACCGTGGCGCTCGTCACCGGCCAGAGCGTGACCGATGTCTCGCAGAACGTGATGGCGAATTTGGGGTGGGATGAGATCCGGCTGCCGGCTCCGGTGTTCGAGGGTGACACGATTTACTCCCAGTCCGAAGTCCTGGAGAAGCGGGAGTCGAAGTCCAGGGAGAACGTCGGCATCGTCACCGTCAAGACTACCGGCTACAACCAGGACGGCAGAGTCGTCATCACCTTCAAGCGCACCCTGATGGTCTACAAGAAGGGTCACGCGCCGGAGATCGCGCGCGTCAACCTCGATACGGGTTCCGGATGAGGCAAGTGGCGGCGAGGGTGTTTCGTAGGATCGGCGGCCAGGCCGCTCACAGGAGGTAACAGACCGTGTTGGATATGGCTACCCATGAAGATCTCAGGCAGGGTGTCAGGAAGGTTTGCGCCGACTTTCCGGATAGCTACTGGCGCGAGCTGGACGCAAAGCGCGAGTACCCTGAAGAATTCATCCAGGCGATGACCGAGAGTCGCTACCTGGCTCCGCTCATCCCGGAGGAATACGGAGGACTCGGCCTGAGCCTCACCGAGACCACGATCATACTCGAAGAGATCAACCGTTCCGGGGGGAACGCCCAGCCCGCCCACGCTCAGGTGTACGTTATGGGCACCCTGCTGAGGCACGGCTCGGAGGAACAGAAGAGAGATTACCTGCCCAGGATAGCGAGCGGTGAGTTGAGGTTGCAGGCTTTCGGCGTTACCGAGCCCGAGGCCGGGACTGACACCACCCAGCTTACGACGAGTGCCGTTCGGGAGGGCGACCACTACGTCGTGAATGGGCGCAAGATCTACATCTCCCGCGTTCAGCATTCGGATCTCATGGTGCTTCTGGCCCGCACCACGCCGCTCGACGAGGTAAAGCGCAAGTCCGAGGGGCTCTCCGTCTTCATCTTCGACCTGCGTGAGGCCATAGGCAACGGCCTCACGGTAAACCCGCGCCGGGTGATGATCAACAACGAGACCAACGAGCTCGTCTTCGAGGACCTCAAGATCCCGGCGAGCAGCCTGATCGGCGAGGAGGGCAGGGGTTTCCGTTACATCCTCGACGGCATGAACGCCGAGCGCATCCTCATCGCCGCCGAGTGCATCGGCAACGGCAAGTGGTTCGTGGACCGCGCGACCCGGCGCGCCAACGAACGCGCCGTCTTCGGCCGCCCGATAGGACAGAACCAGGGCATACAGTTCCCCATCGCCCGGGCGCACATAAGTGTGGAGGCTGCGGATCTCATGCGCTTCAGGGCCGCCGAAATGTTCGATAAGGGAGAGCCGTGCGGAGCCGAGGCCAACATGGCGCTGCTGCTGGCCGCGGACGCCTCCTTCGAGGCCGCCAATGCCGCCATGCAGACCTTCGGCGGCTACTCCTACGACGCCGAGTACGACGTGGAGCGCAAGTTCCGCGAGACGCGGCTCTTCCAGGTTGCCCCAATCTCCACCAACCTCATCCTCTCCTACGTGGGCGAACACGTGCTCGGGATGCCGAGGTCGTTCTAGGATGCTGCCGCTCGAAGGAATAACCGTCATCTCGCTCGAACAGGCTGTGGCCGCCCCCTTCGCCACCCGCCAGCTAGCCGACCTCGGCGCCCGAGTGATCAAAGTAGAGCGTCCGGGAGTCGGAGACTTCGCTCGCGGATACGACGAAACGGTAAATGGTCTGGCGAGCCACTTTGTCTGGCTCAACCGCTCCAAGGAATCTCTCACCCTGAACCTCAAGCAGGAGGCGGCCCGCGAGGTACTGGAGAAGTTGCTCTCCGGAGCCGATGTCTTCGTGCACAACCTCGCCCCCGGCGCCGTAGAGCGGCTCGGGTTCGGCGCCAGAAGGTTGCGGACGCAGTACCCGCGCATTACGGTCTGCGGCATCTCCGGTTATGGCTCTAACGGACCATACACGAACAAGAAAGCCTACGACCTGCTCGTCCAGTGCGAGGCGGGTCTGGTCTCCATCACCGGCACGCCCGAAACCCCTTCGAAGGTAGGGATCTCCGTCGCGGACATAGCCGCCGGCATGTACGCCTACACCGGCGTGCTCACCGCTCTCTTCCAGCGCGAAAGGACCGGCGAGGGGTCTGCCTTCGAGGTCTCCATGCTCGAAGCCCTAGGCGAGTGGATGGGCTTCCCGGCTTATTTCGCAGGCTACGGCGGAGAGGAGCCGCCCCGGACCGGCGCGAGCCACGCGGCCATCGCTCCCTACGGTCCGTTCGAGTGCGGCGACGGCGATGTCGTCTTCCTGGGGATACAGAATGAGCGAGAGTGGGCGCTGTTCTGCGAGGTGGTGCTGAAACGTCGGGAACTCGCCGAGGACCCCCGCTTCTCATCCAACTCCAGGCGCGTTGCAAACCGTGAAGACCTCCACAGTGAGATAGAGGCCGTCCTCGGTACGCTCCCGGCGGACGACGCCCTGCTCCGGCTGGACGAGGCAAGCATCGCCAACGCGCGCATGAGGACCGTCCAGGGCTTCCTGGACCATCCACAGCTAGCGGCCCGCGAGCGCTGGCGCGAGGTAGGATCTCCAGTAGGCTCCTTGCGTGCTCTCATCCCCCCGGCCACGTTCGACGGGGACGAGCCGGTAATGGCTCCTATACCGGACGTAGGCGAACACACCGGAAGCATACTCGCCGAGATCGGCTACGCTGACTCGGAGATCGATGCGCTGCGCCGGGACGGTTCGATCTCTTCGGAGACAGGGGGATGAGCGAACACCAGACAGACGACAGGTCTCGCGTAGCCGCTCGCTCCCTCCTGGCCGTCCCGGCCACAAACCTCAAGATGGTCCAGAAGGGACTGGCCTCAAGCGCCGACGGCGTCTTCCTCGACCTCGAAGACGCCGTCGCCCCGGACAGGAAAGAGGATGCCCGAAACGACGTCATCCAC
>DASSMB010000163.1:0-15529 GCA_035689095.1 Rubrobacteraceae bacterium
GTCACGGTCTGCGGCCCTTCCTCCAGCGCGCGCCGTATCAATTCGCTGAACCTCTGCTTCGCTTTCTGCCCCTGCCAAGTCATCCCGCCAACTCCCATTCTGTCCACTCTGTCCAGGACTATATCGAATTGGTGGGTCGTAGCGCCGCGGCCGCCTCGGTTTCCGGGCGCGAGAAACAACTCCCCGAAGGCGCGATTCGACTTCCCTCGTATGCTCGACCCGTCCAGGGATCTCGGCCGACGCCAGACACATCCAGGCCGCGGCTATCAGGCATACCCATGGAGACTTGAGCTGCTCGCGGAACGGCACCCTTCGCCCCTGCCCCTAGTAGGTCGCTCCGCTCAGTGGTCGCAGTGACCGTTGTGGCTGGACGGGGGCACGTCCAGGGCCGGGCTCTGGTCGAAGAACCCGACGGGCTGGAGCATGAAGCCCGCGTACTGCACCGGCATCACCGGCCAGTCCTCCAGACGTGCGGCGTGGTGCGAGCCGAAGGTGTACCAGACCACCACGTCGGTGTCCTCCGTTTGCCGGTCGGCCGCTGTCCACCGGGCCAAGCCCTCGCCGCCCTGATGCTGGTTCGGGTAGTCGCCGGCGGCGTGCATCTCGGACGGCTCGTAAGGGGTCACCCAGAGGTGCTTGGTCATGAACCCCGCTCGCCTGAGGACGCTGGAGTCGGGCTGGGCGAAGGGCAGCACGTTGCCGTGGGGGATCAGCTTGTAGCCTACCGGCTCGCCCGCCGCGTTCTCCACGGACGGGTTGACCACCTTCCAGTACCGGGCGCTGAAGGGGTCCACGACCCGCTGGGCCTCCGACTCCCGGCCGAGCAGGGTGGATCTCGTGAAGAAGGCGTTGCCTAGCGGGTTCTCCGGGCCGGGGGGAGCGGACTCGGTGTTGACCTCGTAGACCGAGTTCTCCCGCCCGTCGACATCCATGTCGAGGCGCATGCTGAAGAAGTGCTGGTGGATCGGGGCGTAGAGCCCGTCCTTATCGAGGAGCTGGCCGTACTTGGGCTTCTCTCCGGGCTCCACGGCTCCGGTGGACATGATCCCGGTGAGCTTCGCCTCGAACTCGATGTTGCCGTCCTGGTAGAGGTACCAGAAGAAACCGTACTCGTAGTTGCCGACGGTGGCGACGAAGGAGATAACGAGCCGGCGGCTCCTGCGCACCTCAGTCCTCTCGGTGCGGAAGTCAGTGTGCTTCCACAAGAGACCGTAGTCCTCCTCGTGCATGCAGACGGCGTTCTTTATGGCGTACGGTTCGCCGCTGCTGTCCGCCAGGGTGGCGTCGAAGTAGCGGATCTCGCCCAGGCAGTCGCACCCGAGCTCTAGCGAGTTGGCGAGTTGTCCGATGTTGTACTCGCCGGCGTCGAAGGCGTTCTTGCGGGAGTGGGTGGGCGCGGGGTCGCCGTACGGCACCACCATCTCCGAGAGCGAGGCGCGGTAGAGTATGGGGCGCAGCCTCCCATCGTCCTCGTACCCGACCGTGTGGAGCACGAGCCCCTCGCGGGGGGTGAAGCCTACGCGGAAGCGCCACTTCTGCCAGCGCACCTCGTGTCCGTTCACCCGGAAGCTGACACCTTCGGGTTGCGTGATCTCCACGGGCTTGAGGTCGGTCCGCATCTGCCCGACCTCTTCGGGGACGTAGTTGGCTGGGGTCTGCGGGACGGGTATCACGCCGTGGTCCTCTATGCGGACCACCCGGCCCCTGTTCATGTCCACGTAGACGATCAGGTTCTCGACGGGATGTGCGTATCCGTTGTCATCGGGGCCACCGATCTTCACCCAGATCAAAGCCCGCAGCAGGCGCCCCTCTTCCTCATCACCGTAGTGTCCCGCCGACCAAGGGTCCACCATCACCCCGTCGAACTCGGTGACGCCGCGCTTCCTGAGAGCCTCCTGGACCTCAGGGCTCTCCTTTACGACCTGCTCGCACTCGAAGAACTCGTCGAGTATGACCTGCGGCTGGACGCCGGGGACGTCCTCCCACGACTTGACCGCACCCTCGGTGAGCGACACCACCGCCTCGTAGGTTTTTCCATCCGAGCGATCCAGCAGGATGGCGAACGCCTCGCGCTCGATCTCCCCGCCGTTCTCGAAGTCGAGGACGCGCTGCTTCTCCGGCTCGCGCAGGGCCAGCGAGACGAACCTGTGTGTCTCTCCGAGGTCTTGCTCCTTGCGCAGTATGCCCGCGGCGGCGGAGATTTCCTCCGCGCTCAGCGGCTCGAGGGGGTGGGCGACGGCCTCGGCCGTCTTTTCGGTAAACGACATCTGTGTTCCTCCTTCTAGCCTGTCTTGGGTCTTGGCGAAAGGACCGGAAGACCTAACTCCTCCCGGGCCTGACCGCGTGGTCGCCGCGGCCGTCGCCGTCGAGGTCTATGTCCGGCCGCTCGGTCGCGTCCTCGTAGATGACCTTGCCGATGAGCGCGTACCGCTCAGGGCTCCTCGCCCTCAGGTAGAGCGCGAGCGCGACCCCGATCAGGAAGACCCCGATCACGATGTAAGGGATGGACCTCCCGAAGGGGGTCTCGGCGGCGGGTCCCAGAGCCGTGGCGAGGTTTTGAACCAGCAGGGCAACGACCCCGAATATGGCAAGCCCGCCGAGGACCGGCGCGACGAGGGTCCGCCACCAGTGGCGCGCCTCGGGGTGGTTGCGACGGAAGTACGCGATCACCGCGAACGAGCAGATGCCCTGGACGCAGAGGATGGCAACCGTCCCGAGCACCCCCATCAAGGAGAAGAGGCCGAGGTACGGATCCTGCCCGAACGCCCAGAAGAGCCCCACGATCACGGTGGCTATTACCGTCTGGGTCAGAGACGCGACCGCGGGTGAGCCATGAGTGGCGTGGATCGTGCCGAGGCCGCGGCTTATGAGGCCCTCGCGGCCGAGCGCGTACAGGTAACGCGCAGCGCAGTTGTGAAAGGCCAGCCCGACGGCGAACGAACCCGTGATCAGCAGCCACTGGTAGAGCACGACCGCCCACCCGCCAACAAACTGCTGGGTGGGATCGAACAGCAGGGCGAAGGGGTTGGCGCTCTGGGCGAGCTTGACCGATTCGGCCAGGCCGTTCCCGGCGATGGCTGCCCACGACACCCAGGTGTAGAAGAGGCCGAGCCCTATAACGGCGATGTAGGTCGCCCGCGGGATCATCTGCTTCGGCTCCCGCGACTCCTCGCCGTATATCGCCGTGGACTCGAAGCCCACCCACGACCAGAACGCGAACACGAACCCGATGGCGGGCGCCGCTCCCAGGAAGGCGTTAGCCGGGTTTAGGGGAGACAACGGTATACCGTCCGGCCCTCCGCCGGCCAGGAACACACTCCCCGCCATGAGGGCGAGGATCGCGATCTCGGTCGCCAGGAAGAACCCGAGGACCTTCGCCGTCAGATCGATGGCCCGGTGGCCGAAGAACGCATTCAGGGCGAGCAGCAACACCGCCAATATCGGCCAGGGTACGTTCAGCCCGAACTGGTCCCCGATGGTGGTCTGCGCGAAGGCCGCGAAGAGCCCGGCAACCGCCGCCTCGAACACAACGTAGGCCATCACCGCCAGTATTCCCGATGCCATGCCCATCACGGTGCCGAGACCATGCGAGATGTACGCATAGAAGGCCCCCGTCGCCGTGATGTAGCGCGCCATCGTCACGTACCCGACCGTGAAGACCGTGAGGATGATCGTCACCAGCAGGTAGGTCGCCGGCGTGCCGATCTCACTCCCGAAACCCACGCCGATCGGAACGTTCGCCGTCATCGCCGAGATGGGCGCGGCCGTGGCGACGACCATGAACAGCACCCCCAGAAGACCGATGGAGTTGGACTTCAGCCGCTGGAACTCCTGAACCCCGCCGTCCTCGCGTGCAATCGCCCCACCCGCCTGCGCTTCGCTTCTCTCCATAAACTACTCCTTACCTCTCCACCGCTTTCGTTGCATATCAACGACGCGAATAGGACTATAACTAATACCAATTTGTATTGCAATACAAATTGGTAGCAAAGCATAATGAATTTGCATCGGGCGTGCTAAAATGCAGGAAAAGCTCGGCGTAGAGGAGGTATATGATAGCCGCAGGACAGCAGGAGGGATTCGGGCCCTTGACCAAGGATCCCCTCTACGTAAGGGTTGAGAAGCGCATAGAAGATCTGTTGGTTCGGGGCCGTTACAGGGTGGGCGAGCGCATACCGCCCGAGTCGGAGTTGGTCAAGAGCTTGGGGGTTTCCCGGGTGACGGTCCGGGCGGGCCTGGCGCGGCTGGTCGAGCGGGGCTTGCTGGAGCGGCGTCAGGGTAGCGGTACTTTCCTGGCCCGATTCCCTGAGGAGGGCCGGCCGCGGGCCGGGGGAATAGGCTTCAAGCTAGGCAGCGCGCAGGCCGACCTTGGCAGCCTGGAGACCTACACGGTGCTGGCGGAGCGGATGGGGCTCGAGTTGAGCAGCCGGGATCTCCGCATCGAGAGGATCGGGGCCGATTCGGAGCAGGCAGAGGCCCTCGAAGTACCGGAAGGAAGCGGCCTGGTGAGGGTGTCGCGGGTGCTGCTCGCGGACGGCGATCCTGCTGCCTGGATGGTTGACGTGGTACCGGAGGGCATCATCTCCGTCGACAGGGTCAGGGAGCGGTTCCGGCCGGACGCGATGTTGCTCGATGTTCTCGTTTCGGAAGGCGTTCCCGTCGGCTTCAGCGAGGTGCTCATAGAGGCGGAGATGGTCCTGCCGGAAGACTGGACAGCCGAGGCGCTGGAGCTCGAATCGCCCTCCGCCGCGCTTTCTCTAACCGAAACGATGTACCTGGAGACCGCCCATCCCGCCGACGGCAGACCGGTACAATGGTCGCGCAACCTCTTCTTGCCCGGACGGCTCAAGCTGCACATCGTCCGGGAGTTGGCCGAGCAGCGGGATCCCTCGCTGGTCTTCCGCCTTCCGAGCAATCGGTAACAGAGGCCATAACCACTCCGTATGATTGGCCTGATTCAGGCGAAAGGTCAACCCCATCGCGCTCTCTGTCGGAGGAGATCTCGTACGGGCGTCGAGCAGGGCCGACCGGCCCGAGCAGGATGGTCGCCAGCCTGCGGTCCGTTCGTCCCGTAGATCTCGGCACCCAACCGCTTCACGTGCGCTCGAAGTTCCGGTAGCGCTCCCAGTCGGTGACGGCGGCCTCGAACGCCTCGATCTCGACCCTCGCCATGTTCAGGTAATGGTCGACGACTTCCTCTCCGAATGCCTCGCGGACAACTTCGCCGTTGGCGAAGAGCTCGCGGGCCTCCTGTAACGACTTCGGGAAGGAGGGTTTGCCGGTTGCGGCGTAGGCATCGCCGGCGAGCTCTTCCTCCAGTGCCAGGTTTCTGTCCATGCCGTGTATGCCAGCGGCCAGCATGGCCGCGATGGCGAGGTACGGGTTGGCGTCCCCGCCGGGGACGCGGTTCTCGATCCTCAACGAACTGCCCTGACCTACGATGCGGAAGGCGCAGGTGCGGTTGTCCCTGCCCCAGGCCACCCTCGTGGGCGCCGCGGAGTAGTCCGAGTAGCGCTTATACGAGTTTATGTTAGGTGCGAAGAACAGCATAAGCTCGCGCACGCAGGCCAGTTGCCCGGCCAGGAAGCCCTGGAACCTCTTTGAGAGCCCTTGAGGTCCGGCAAATGCGGCGTCGCCCTCCCGGTCGCGCAAGCTCAGGTGGATGTGGCAGGAGTTCCCGGCGTCCTCGTCGAACTTGGGCATAAAGGAGATCGAGTAGCCTTCCTGGGCGGCGATCTCCTTGGCCCCGTTCTTGTAGATCGCGTGCCCGTCGGCGACGGCGAGGGCCGTACCGAACCTGAGGTTGATCTCGTGCTGCCCGGAGTTGCACTCGCCCACGGCCGTCTCCACCGGCAGACCTGCGCCGACCATCGAGTTTCGGATGCGCCTCAGGAGCGGCTCCAGGCGTGCGGTGTCCAGGAGCGAGTAGTTCACGTTGTAGCGGGTGGCCGGTTCCAGGTCCCTGTAGCCCTTCCGCCACGCCTCCTGGTAGGTGTCCCGGAAGACTAGGAACTCGAGCTCCGTTCCGACGAGCGCCTCGAGCCCGCGCTCCGCGAGCCGCCCTAGCTGACTCTTCAGTAAATGGCGCGGCGAGGCGAGAACCGGCGTGCCGTCCTTCAATTCCAGGTCACACATCACCATCGCCGTGCACTCGTGCCAGGGGACGTATCTCAAAGTCTCCAGATCCGGCTTGTACGCGAAATCCCCGTACCCCTGTGCCCAGGAGGTCATCTCGTAGCCCCCGACGGTGTTCATCTCGACGTCCACCGCCAGCAGGTAGCTGCATCCTCCGGCGTCGTGCTCGACCACTTCGTCCAGGAAGTGCTTCGCGGTCAGGCGTTTCCCCTGTAACCTCCCCTGCATGTCCACCGCAGCGACGAGCACGGTGTCCACACGACCGGCTTCGGTCTCCGAGCGCAAAGTTTCGAGGTCCAAATTTCCCGATCTTTCCTTAAATCCCATACACGAACCTCCCTCACCCGAATCTTAAAGGATTTCAAGCATCCGCGAAGGTAAGAGGATGCATCGACTGTAATTGGCACAGGTAGCGTCACAGTACTCAAGCGGGATCTCCGTACGATACGACTTACGCCGTAAATGCAGGGAACCGTGAGAGGCGTGTTTTGCGTGCCCGGCTTACCTTGCCGACCCGTCGGGCCTGAGGTGGCGGTAGAGCGTCGAGCGCGACATACCCACCGGCTCGCACACCTCCCCCACGGGTATCTCGCGGTTCTTTAGCATCTTGGAGGCCAAGGCGAGCTTCTTCTCGTCCATTACCGGCTGGCTGCCGCCCTTCCTGCCGTGGGCTCTCGCCGCCTCGACGCCCGCCATCGTCCTCTCGCGGATGATGTCGCGCTCGAACTCGGCGACCGCCCCGAAGACGTGGGACACCAGCTTGCCGCCAGGAGTCGTGGTGTCCGGGCGCTGCCCCGGAAGCGGCGTTCAGTGTCCCGAGACGTGGATCAGGGGCGCGAACATCGAGGAGGCGCGCGGCGCGCAGAGCAACCCCGCGCCTTCGATGGCGTCGCCCGTCGGGGGGAAGAGCCGGGCGGCCGGCCACGACTCCTCCACGTGGCGTCGGAAGGGTTCGAGCATGAGGTCGCGGGCGTCGAAGAGGCTCCCGGTCCAGGAGACCGTGACGGGAGCGTCCGGGGCGAAGACCCGGCCCAGGCAGGCCGTCGCGGTCAGCGCCACCTCCCGGGCGGCGTCGGCCCAGATCTCCGCGGCTTCCGGGTCGCCTGCGCGGGCGGCTTCGGCCACCTCGGGCGCGAAGCCGGCCACCACGCCAGGAGGGTTGTCCGCCGCGTAGACCCTGCCCTTTATGGCCTCCGGGGGCCCGTAGACGGCTTCCGCCCGCCGCAGGAGGTCCTCGGAGCCTCCCCTGCCGTCGTGGCGGCGGAGGGCGGCGGCCAGTCCCCGCCTGCCGACGTAGTAGCCTCCCCCGTCGTCGCCCAGGACGTAGCCCCAGCCGTTGCCGCGGACGAAGTTCCCCTCTGTGTCTCCGGCGAGGGCTATGACGCCGGTCCCGGCGGCGACGACCACACCCGGCTCGAAACCGATTGCGCCCAGGTAGGAGGTCACGGCGTCGTTGACGAGCACCACGCGTCCTGCCCGGACCAGCCTCCGGAGGCCGCCGGAGATCTCGCGGGCCGTTTGGGTCGTGCCGTCGAATCCGGTGAGGCCCGCCGCCACCGCCTCCACTTACCCCGGGCGCGCGGCCCCAGGCTGGCGAGGGCGCCTTGCATGGCTCGGAGGATGCCGGCGGGGCGATCCCGGTCGAGGCGGCTGAGTCCCGCCGCGCGGCCCGTCAGGACGCGCTCACCGTCAACCGCGTAGACCACGCGGCACCCGCTCTGTCCCCCGTCGAATAAGTAGGTGGCGGCTCATCGCCTACCAGCTCTCGGTGACCTTGCTCAGGCCCCTGGGGGAGTCGGGGTCGAGGCCCCTGGAGGCGGAGAGGTCGTGGGCGAAGAGCTGGGGCGGGATGGCGTACAGGATGGGCGAGAGCTCCTCCGGCACTGATGCCGGAACGCGGAAGCTCGCCGAGGCCTTCTCCAGGGTTCCCCCGTCCTCGTCCATCACCACGAGCTCAGCGCCGCGTTCGTTCAGGGTGTCGACGAGGCTCGCCACGCTGGCGCGGGCCCTGCCCGGAGGTACTATAACGAAGACCGGGAAGTCCTCCGTCACCATTGCCAGGGGACCGTGCCGGAGGTCCGCCTCGGAGAAGGGCTGGGCCGGCACGTAGGAGGTCTCCATGAGCTTGAGTGCGGCCTCCTGGGCGGTCGGCAGGTTGAACCCCCGCGAGGTGACTACCATGTGGTCGGCGTAGCGGTAGCGGGCGGTTCCTTCCCAACGGCATTCTAGGATCTCCCGGGCGCCTTCCGGCAGCTTCCTGGCCTCGGCGCTCGGCATGCCACTGCGCTGTCGTGGCCCGATACTCCAACCCGCCGCCACGGGTGGTGGCGTTACGGCGCAGCTCTTGGGAGATCGTTACCGGGTCGCGGCCGATCCGGCGGGCAATGTCTCGAACGCCACAGTTCTACGCCTTGAGCAGGGCAATCTCCTCTCTCTCGGCCAACGACAGGTAACGCCCCGAGACCGGGGCCAAGTTGATCGGCGACATACCCCCATTCTCGCGGAACCACCGCGTCCCGACCGCCGGCGACACGCCGCATTCCACGGCGGCGTCCTCACTCTGCAAGCCGCGGGCGATCGACTTCCAGAACCGCTGCCGATCCTCCCTGTGCGCCACATTCGGCCGGCCAGGCGAGCGCATCGCCGGACGGATGGCCCGATCCGCCGCGCGTCGTTTCTTGCGTTGTCCCACAGCAACTCCTCATCATTGAGGCGTTGCGACGACCCCTTGAATCCAGGCAGTACGCCTCCGTGGAGTTCGGTGGGAGGCTCAAGGAGGCCGGACTTCTGCTCTCGATGGGATCGGTGGCCGACGCCTACGACAACGCCCTGGCCGAGTCTTTCGTGGCGACGCTCAAGAGCGAACTCTTGCACCGGCATTCGTGGCCCACCAAGGAGCGTCTGCGGGTCGCCATCTTCGAGTACGTCGAAGGGTTCTACGACAGGAAGAGGAGGCACTCCGCTTTGGGCTATCTCAGCCCGGCAGAATACGAGGAAGGTAGAATGAGTGAAGTGACCGTAGCGTAGAGGTAAGTTGTCTACCTTACCGGGTCAACTCCAATTCCATAGACGAGTCCGGATTCCATGTCTCCATGTCTCCATGTCTCCATGATGCGCCTGAGGGCGAGAGCGCCCAGAGGGAAGCGAGCGTATGGCAAGGTTCCTCGGAACCGGGGCAAGAACCAGACCTTGATCGCTTCAATCACTCTTGAGGGAGGATTGAGGGAGGAATGGGCGAAGCTATCTCCATCAAGGGTGCCACCGATGCCGAACTCTTCGAAGCCTACGTTGAGGATTTCCTCGCCTCGACGCTCAAAGTGGGACAGGTTGTGGTGCTCGACAGACTCGGAGCGCACAGGACAAGCAGAGTCAGGGAACTCGTCGAAGAGCGGGGAGCACAGCTTTTGTTCCTTCCGTCCTACTCGCCGGACTATAACCCGATAGAAGAAGCGTTCTCCAAGATAAAGAACATCGTCAGGAAGGCTGGAGCGCGTACCCGTGAGGCGCTCGATGAAGCCATCTCAGAAGCGCTCTCATCGGTCACGCTCGAAGACGTGGCGGGATGGTTTTCGCACTGCGGCTACCAGCCACGGGGTCAATGTTTATGAACACCGCTGTAGTCCCCCCTCGTTTTGTTCTGGAGACCGGTATCTACCCTCCAACCCCCTGCGTGCTACCCGGCGTCATAGTGGGAACGAGAGTCGCGCTGTCAGGTGGTGTTTATTGAAGGGTGGATCTCGCCAGTAGATCCCCTATTCGCTCCAGGCCCCGGATTATGTTCTGGCGCGAGTTGGCGTAGGAGAAGCGCAGGTGCCCCTCTCCGTAGGGACCGAACCCGGTGCCGGAGAGGCAGGCGACTCCGGACTCTTCGAGGAACTGGTCGGCCAGGGCGTCCGCGTCGCGGCCGGTGTCGGTGATCCGGGGGAAGGCGTAGAAGGCGCCCTGCGGAGTGGCGCACTCGACGCCGGGCAGGTCGTTGAGTCCGGCGACGATCAGGTCTCGCCGCGCCCGGAACTCCTTCAGCATCTCCTTCACGCTCTCCTGCGGGCCGGTGAGGGCTTCGAGCCCGGCGTACTGCGTCGCGGCGTTGGTGCAGGAGTTGGAGTTGACCTGAAGAGTGGCGATCTCTTCGGCCAGCGGCCTCGGCATCACGCCGTATCCGAGCCGCCAACCGGTCATGGCGTAGGTCTTGGAGAAGCCGTCCAGGATGATGGTCCGCTCGTCGGGGCCGATGCCCGGCTCGGAGGCGATGCTGGCGAACCCGCCGGAGTAGACGAGGCGAGAGTAGATCTCATCGGAGAGCACGAAAACGTCCGGGTGCTCGCGCAGCATCTCCGCGAGACCCGCGATGTCTTCGGCCGTCAGGACGCCGCCGGTCGGGTTGGCCGGGGAGTTCAGGATCACCAGCTTCGTGCGTTCGCTCAGACCCGCGCGGAACTCGTCCGGGTCGAGCCGGAAACCGTTCTCCTGGCGCAGCGGCAGGAAGACGGGCGTGCCGCCGGCGAAGTTGATCATGGACTCGTAGATCGGGAACGCCGGGCTCGGCAGCAGCACCTCGTCGCCCCTTTCGACGAGCGCGAGGATGGCGAAGAACATGATCGGCTTCCCACCCGGCGTGACCACGACCTGATCCGGCTCCACCGCGATACCCCTGCTGCGCGACACGTCGGCGGCGATGGCCTCCCGCAACTCCGGGATGCCGGCGGTAGGGGTGTAATGGGTGTGCCCGTCGCGCAGCGCCCGGCACGCGGCCTCGACGATGTTCTCCGCGGTGGGGAAGTCCGGCTCGCCGATCTCCAGGTGGATGACCTCGCGTCCTCGCGCCTCAAGCGCCTTCGCCTTCGCCAGCACCGAGAAGGCCGTCTCCGTCCCCAGACGTCCCATCCGCTTCGCCAGTTTCATACTCGTTTACCTCTCCAGATTAGTCCCATCGTCCCGTAACACCATACGCGCTCCGCTAATACTCCGCCATCCGGCGCGTTTCCCAGAACGGGCTAGAATATGCCGGTCGGCTTTTCGAGAGGTTTGAATTTGGGCGCGCGAAACAACGGATTGAAAAATGACTCAAGGAAGAATGGCCTGTCCTTCGAGCTTGGGGCTTTCGACCTCGACGGAACCGTGCTGCGGCGGGACCTCGTGATCTCGGAGAAGACCGTCGCCGCTCTCGGCAGGCTGCGGGAGCGCGGGATGCGTCTCGTGGTCGCGACGGGACGCCGCTACGAGAGCGCCCGCGAGCACGCCGGGCGGCTGGGTTTCGGTGACGAAGACCCCGTCATCTGCTACGGCGGTTCGATGGTCCGGCGCATGAACGGCGAGACTCTCCTGCACCGGACGCTGCCCACGGACCTGAGCATCGAGGCGTTGGAGTGGGCGTCAGAGAGGGGATTGCACCACCGCATCCTCATGGACGACACGATAGTCGTCTCCCAGGACCCGCCCACGAGCCTGGAACGCCTCTCCAACCCCGGCGAGCCGGAGACCTTCTCGGTCGAGTCTCCGGCTCGTTGGCTTCGGGAGACCGGCGCGGAACCGACGAAGCTCGTGATCGTGGACACCCCCGACGGCGTCGAGTGCTGGCTGCGCGAGGCTCAGGACGCTTTCGCCGGCAGGCTCTTCGTTACCCGCAGCCTGCCGCATTACGTGGAGATCAGCAACCTCGAAGGCACCAAATCGAATGCGCTGGCGTTCCTCTGCGATAAGTGGTCGGTCGAACCGGCGCGCACGCTCGCGTTTGGTGACGCGGACAACGACATAGATATGCTCCGCTTTGCCGGACACGGGGTCGCCGTCGGCGGGATGACCGAGGAGGTCCGCGAGGTGGCCGACGCCGTCGCGCCTCCGGTGAACGAGGACGGCGTCGCCCGCTACATCGAGAAGCTTCTTGGAGGAATAGATGCCTGAGTTGCCCGAGGTGACGGTCATCTCGGAGGACGTGGCCGCTCTGGCGAAAGGCCGGCAAGTGCTCCGGGCGGCCGTCTTCCGTCCGGACGTTACGAACGTGGAGCCGGAGGAGTTCACCCGGCGGCTGGTAGGGAAGACGCTCCGGGGCACGGGACGGCGCGGCAAGATCATCGTCCTCGACTTCGGGGATGTTATCGGGATCGTGCACCTCGTCATCTCCGGGCGCGTGCTGCGCCTCGACGAATGGACGCAGCCGGACCGGATGAACACCGCCGTCCTGGAGTTTGGTGGCGGGCTCGTCCTGGCCTTCACTCGCCTCTGGCTCGGATATTTCGACCTCTACGAGCCGGGCGAGGAGGAGAAGCACCCGCTCATCGCCCGGCTCGGCCCGGACCCGTTCTCGGAGGCGTTCACGCCCGAGTACCTGGCGGAGATGTTTCAGCGCAGGGCGAGCGTGAAGGGCCTGCTACTCGACCAGTCGGTCGTCGCAGGGCTTGGGAACATCTACGTGGACGAGGTGCTCTTCGCGGCCGGAGTCCACCCATCTCGCAAGGCCGGCACCCTGAGCGTGGAGGAGATACAGAGGATCCACGCCGCCACCCGCGACATCCTCGGCCGCGCCATCGAGCTTCGCGGAACGACCTTCGACTCCTACCACGACGCTTTCGGCGAGACCGGCAAGTACCAGCACGAGCTGAAGGTCTTTACCCGCGCCGGGCAGCCCTGTCCGGCGTGCGGCACTCAGATAGAGAAGTCCCGCGTCGCCGGGCGTGGGACGCACGTCTGCCCCTCCTGTCAGGCGCCGTAGCCGCTTGCGCACAGGCGCTTCCGCTATACTTTTGCGGGTTATGAGCCTTTTCTGCCAACAGAGACGCGCGTGAGCGCGCCGGTAGACAGTTTCCTGGAACGGCATCCCAACGCGGCACGGAACATCGCCCGCTACGGCTGGCTCGCGTTGCTCGTCCTCGCGGCGCTACTGCTCGCGGGAGGCACGGTGCTCGCGGGGGGGAGGAGCCAGCAGATCGTCTACGCCACCTCGGACGGCTCCATCGTCTCGCTGGAGCCGGTCTCCGGCTCCTCCACCATCCTCTACAAGGGCGGCGCCGGACACTACGCCACCATGCCGGGACGCACCGGCTCCCGCAGCATCTCATTCACCGTTCTGCGCGATGACGGGGGCTCCGTGCGCGGCAACCTCTACGGCGCGGACATCGTGCGCGAGACGCGCGCGCTGCTCCAGGACGCCCGTCCGGGGGAGGTGTTCGCCTATCCGGACTACGCCGCCGACCGCGAGTGGGTGATGGCGAACCGCTTCACCAGGGATACGCCGCCCAACGTCGAGGTCTTCACCGCCAGCGCCGCGGCGAGCCGCCTCCTTGAGCCCGACACGCCCGGAGCCTCGGCCCTCGCCGGACCGTCCTGGACGGCGGAGCGCTCCATCTACGCCTGGAGAGTCGGCCAGGAGAAGACTTCGCTCACGGCCTACAACTTCTTCGAGCGGCGGCAGGCGGCCGTCTACGAGACGAAGGACGTGGTCGGACCGGCCTCCTACTACTTCGACGGCAACGCCTTCCTGTTCGCCGAGCGTCCGCGCGGCGCGGGTCTCGAAGACTCGCGGATAAAGGTGCTTGTGGGTACCGGGACGGCCAAAATCTCCGGTGTCGGAGAACTGGGACTCTACGACCCGTCTTCGCCAGCGACCGTCCTGGGAGGTAAGATCTCCGTGATCTGGACCGACGGCGAGAAGACCGGTATCGGGATGATCGACCCGCGGGGCTGGACCTTCAGCAAGACCGGCATAGAGGTCGCGGCCGGGAGCCGCGACCCGCGCCTCAGCAACGACGGTCTCTACGTCGCCACCACCGACTCTGCGGGCAAAGAGATCACGGTCCGCAGGCTGGACGACGGCGGCGTCGTGCGGCGCATCCGCGACGCGCAGCCGCCGGAGACCGCCATAGATCGGATGCGCGAGGCCGGCATCAAGGTCCCTGAAGAGACCGGGTGGCTCGCGCCGCCGGACTACGGCTGGAGAAGCCTTGAAGACACGTAGCCCGCAGCCGCCGAAGGTCCAGAAGGCCGCCGGCGCCCGCCGGCGGCTCGGGCCGCGCGAGCTGGTCATCTGCTGCGCCGTCGTCTACGCGGTGCTCATCTCCGGGCTCTCGATGTACAAGCACGAGACCTACGCCTCCTCGCGCTTTGACCTGGGGAATATGGATCAGGCGGTGTGGAACTCCGCGCACGGGCGCATCCTGGAGGCGACGGACGAGTACGGCGAGATAACATCCCGTCTCAAGAACCACACCGACTTCCTGCTGCTAGCCTTCGTCCCGCTCTACTGGATCTCGCCGAGCCCGCACTGGCTGCTCGTCACCCAGGCGGTGGTCGTCGGCATCGGTGCGGTGCCCCTGTATTGGCTGGCGCGCCGGTTCCTCGGGTACGAGCTGCCCGCAGCCCTCCTCGCCGTCGCGTACCTCTTCAACCCCGGTCTCCAGTCGGCAAACCTCTTCGACTTCCACGCCCAGATGATGGCCGGCACGTTCCTGCTCTTCGCCTTCCACTACCTGCTGGAGCGCCGCCTGCTGCCGTTCCTGGCTTTCGCGACGCTGGCCGCGCTCACCAAAGAGGGGATCGTCCTGATCGTCGGCATGATGGGCCTCTACGTCCTGCTGGTAGAGCGGCGCCCGCGGTGGGGGATACCCGTATTCCTGGCGAGCGCCGGCTACTTCCTGCTGACGATGCTCGTGATCATCCCGTTCTTCAACACCGGCGGCGCGAGCGAGCTGGTCGAGGGACGTTACGCGGCGTTTGGCGGCTCCCTCGGCGGCGTCGTCAGGACCACCCTGGCCGAGCCGATCTTCACTATCTCCTACGTCCTCTCGCAGCAGAAGGCCCTCTATCTGACCTACCTCACCGGCATGACCTGGTTCTTCGGGCTCTTCTCCCCGACGACGCTCGTGCTCCCCCTGCCGGACCTCGCCGTCAACCTGCTCTCCGACCGGCCCCAGATGGTCAACATCCGCTACCATTACTCGGCCACGATCATGCCGTTCACCTACGTCGCGGCGGCGGCGGGCCTCGCCAACGTGCTGTACTTCTTCCGGCGGGCCGCGAACTGGCGCCGTCCGTTCTCGTGGCTTGGCCGGCTGGCGAGGAGAGAGGTCTCGTCCGAGCGCACGGCCGTCGTCCTCACGGCGGGGATGCTGCTATTCGCCGCGCAGATGGACTACGACTACGGTCCGTTGCCCGTGTTTCACTCTCCCGGCAACTTCGCCTCCGTCATCAAGCCCGCGCCGGAGGAGCACCTGCGCGCCCTCGACGAGGCCGTAGCCATGATCCCGGACGGCGCGAAAGTCTCCGCGAGCAATCAGATAGGACCGCACCTCTCCTACCGGCGCTACCTCTACCTCTTCCCGGACCTGGGGGACGCCCGGTACGTGATCCTGGACGAGACCGAACCGGGCTACGATACCTATATCAACCCGGTCCTCAACCT
>DASSMB010000164.1:0-19314 GCA_035689095.1 Rubrobacteraceae bacterium
GATCAGGTAGTCTATGGAGACGCCGTAGCGCTGGAGCTCGCTCTTTATGAACTGCCCGAACGCGCCGATGCCGGTCTTTGAGACCACTGCCGAGGCGCCGCCGAGCTTGGCGACGTTGACCGCGATGTTGGCCGGAGAGCCTCCCAGGTAACGCCGGAAGGTCGTGGCGTTCCTTAGCCAGTCCGTCTGCTCCACGGAGATGAAATCCACCAGCGTCTCGCCCACGGCGAGGAGGTCGAGCGGGTCCGCGCGTCTCTGCATGCTCACCAGCCTACCGTTACGGGTTCTCTGAGTCCAAGGCGGATGGTCTCCTCCGGAAGTATCCCGCCTCCGCCAACTCGTTCAGGGCGTGCATCGATGCGAAACGGCCCAGCGTCTCGACTCGGCGGCGCCCACGAGCGTGCCTGAGCCTGACTCGGCTTGTTAGCGGACCACGACTACCGTGCACTTGGCATGCGCCGCGACGTGCTGGCTTACCGATCCCAGGAGCAACCCGACGAACCCGCCGTGTCCGCGAGAGCCGACCACGAGCAGATCGGCGTCTTCCGAGAGGTCGATGAGCACTTTCGCCGCGTTGCCCTCCTTGAGCTGGGGTTGCACGAGAACCGGAGGGTCCTCGCCGAGCACGTCCCGAATCGTTTCCATCAACAACTGCATAGACGCCTCCCTGGCATCGGCTGACCCATGCGTGGGTAGCGTGCTGGACGTCCCGGCGAGTGGCGGCGGCGTCGGCAGCCAGGCCGTCAACACGACAAGATCCGAGCCGTGACGAACCGCCTCCTCACCGGCCCATCCGAGCGCCTTCCGACTGGCCGGAGAGCCGTCGACGCCAACGAGAATTTGCTTCCACTGTCCCATCCGACGCTCCTTTAACGGGTCTGGACCTGACGAAAAAACGGTCGCTTCTCAATGGTGGCGCGGCATAGTTGCAGTCGCGCCACCATCGGGAGCGATCTGAGCTAAGTTTGGCCGTTCGGACCGGGGGGTTGTCCGTTCCCGTTCGTGATCTGGTCCTCCGCATCGGATGTCTGGACGATCAGAACGTCGCAGACCGCGTTCTTCGCTACGTCGCCGGGCACGGAGCCCAGGAGCTGACCGTCGGCGGCGCCGAGGCCGCGGTTGCCGACGACGATCACGTTCGCCGGGTTCGTCCCCGCGACGTCGAGCAGGGCCTTTGCCGGATCCCCCTCCGCGATCCGCGTTTCGATGTTCCGGACGCGCTCTGCATCGAGCTGCTTCACCGACGTGCGGAGCGCCGCACGGGCGGCCTCCTCGCCGTAGAGTAACCGCCGGACGCCGGGCACCCGCTTGCCGGTGGCCGTGACGCGCTGTGGCTCGGAGCTGTACGCCGAGACGATGACCAGTTGCGCGTCCGCGGCGGCGGCGACACCGGCGGCATGACCGACGGTCTTCAGGGAGGTGGGCGTCCCGTCGGAGCCGACCACCACGCGGTCGTAGACCGAGATGTGCCGTGGCGCCCCCAGCGGCATGATCGCGGACTCCTCGGTCTCCTTGGGCGGGTTCACCGTGAGCATGGCGAGGGCGCCCAAAAACAGCAGCGCGCCAGCGAACATGATCGCGTTGGGTCCGCTGCCGCCCAGAAGGTTCTCGAAGATCCACCCGAACGTCAGCGTCTCGATGAGCATCGGGACGACGATCATCATGTTTACGATGCCCATGTACACGCCGGTGCGTTCCCTGGGCACCATGCTCGCGACGATGATGTACGGGATGCCCATCATGCTCGCCCAGGCGATGCCGAGCAGGATCATGGGCACGAACAGGAGGTACTGGTTGCCGATCTGCGAGAGCGCCACCAGCCCCACCGCGGCGCCCGCGAGGGCCGCAGCGTGGATCCACTTGGCGCCGAACCGGGCTGCCAGGCCAATCAGGGCCAGCGCCGCGAAGACGGTCACGAGGTTGTAGGAGCCGTTTAGCAGACCGACCCACCCGGCGGCCTCCTGGAAGCCCTTGTCGTCCGGGGTGACGTTGAATGCCGTCTTGCCGATGCTGGTCGCGACGAACTGCCAGTAGATGAACATCGCGTACCACTGGAACGCGAACACCACGCCTATCTTGTGCATCCCGAGCGGCATCGCACGGACCGCGCTAGCGATCTCGGTGACGGCCGCCACCAGACCCCGCGGCTTGGCTCGCAGCTCGGCGAGTTCCTCCTCCGTCGGCGGGATCTCCTTTGTCGACAGGACGGAGATCAGGACCGAGCCGATAGAGCAGACCGTGCCGATCCAGAACGCCCAGAACACCCAGATGGGGACGCCGGCTCCAGTGGCGCCGGTGATCAACTGCTGGAACACGAACAGCGACAGGTTTGCCGTCACGGCGCCGGCGCCGACGAACAGGCTCTGCGTCAGGAAGCCGCGGGCAAGCTGGGACTTGGGCAGCTTGTCGGAGATGAAGGCCCGGTACGGCTCCATCGCCGTGTTGTTCGAGATGTCCAGCATCCAGAGGAGTATGAAGGCCATCCACAGCGCCGACACCCACGGAAAGAGAAACAGGAAGACCGAGCAGCCGATCGCGCCTACTATGAAGAACGGCTTTCTTCGACCCCAACGCGGACTCCACGTCCGGTCGCTAATGGCGCCGATGAGCGGCTGGACTATCAGGCCGGTGATCGGTCCCGCCAGGTTCAGGAGGGGTAGCTCTGCCGGGTCGGCCCCGATAAACTGGAACAGCGGGTTCACCGCGGTCTGCTGCAGGCCGAAGCTGTACTGGATGCCGAAGAACCCGACGTTCATCAGAAGGATGGCCCGGAAGCTCAACGGCGGCTTGCGCTCGAGGTCTACGCTCTGGGCGTCGGGAGGTGAGCCTTCTTGTGCGGCGATCGCCATGGAAATCCTCCTGTCTAGGTGTTGGCGCCGTCGGTCATGGTCGGTTTGGCACTAGTGTTTTGCGACTTTGAGAGCTTGGTAGGCGCGCGCGGAAGGCGATTACGCGAGTCGCAGCGTTTCGCCAGGAACTCCGGCATCGTGAAGACGCCGCTCCTCAGGTAGAAGGGAGGAGTGAAAGCTGTGAGCGGCCAGATGAAGTTGCAGCCGCCCAGGAAGTAGTCTTTCGCGTCCTCCTTGCGGAGCGTCGGCCGGATCGGGATCGCCCGGCTCGCGGCAAGGCACGAGATCAAGACGATCACGTCTATCGTGTATACCTGGAATCCCGGCACACTTGCTCCTCCCTCGACTCACCCGTCCCTTGCTCTGCCTTTATTGCTCTGCCTTTACCGCAGAACCTCTGCCCGAGCCGACAGGGATGTCCCGCAACGCACCCCTAGAGCGCTACCGGTCTTCGGAGAGAAGTTGAGAATCGGATAACCGGGCTTCTCGACGCGTGGTCCCGTCCCACACTTCCCTTTGCCAGACCGTCTCCCTGCCGTGCTTTCGACTAAAGCTTTTTACCGAAAGGTCCTAGAAAAGTAACAGAGGTTATCTTCTCCGTCAAGAGTCCTAGGCTTACTGGCGCGGACGCGGGGTGGCGTGGGGACACAACTGGTTGCCGGCAAGCTCCGGTTCGATGTCTTCCGGTGGTGCGCATGGGTAGCGGTACGATCGATTACCAGGATGCGGTGGTCGCCGATGATGGCGGCCTCTCGAGAACTTCGCAGCAGCGGTATTAGCAGGTAAAACCCTTGCCGCGCAGAGCACCGCGCAACACGCCGAGGAGCCGGATCAACTCCCGCTTGTCTTCCTCCGAAAGGTCCGCGAATAGCTCCGCCACCGCCGCCCGGTGCTCGTCGTACATCCTGTTGGCCGTCTCCGAGCCCCGCTCGGTCATCTCGATCACGGTCGCCCGCCGGTCGGTGGGGTGAGGCTGCCGCCGCACCAGCCCTTCCTCCTCCATCGCATCCACCAGCGCCGTGATGTTGCGCCGCGTAACCCCCAGCTCGTCGCTGATGCTCGTCATGATCTGAGGTCCCCCGCAATGCAACGCCCCCAGCAACCGCATCCGCGCATACGTCAGGCCGCTCTCCTGCAACCGCGACTTGACCCACTTCATGTAAGACGGCCCAAACGCGGCGAACTCATCGACCAGCCGCAAGGCCCGCTCCCCGGACCTCGAACCCGCGTCTACCGTATCCATGCCGCTCCCCACATGCCACTCATATTAACAACTCCTTGTTACCAATCTTACTGTTGACGTACACTGTTGTCAATGTTAATGTGTATATATACACAGTATCCGGACGCGGCGATGTGCTCGTCGGGATGGAGAGGAGGCCGGGCATGAAAAGCATCACGGTTGGAGAGGTCGAGATCACGGCTCTCACAGATATATCCGGGCCGTTTTTCCGGCTGGATCAGATCTTCCCCGGCATCCCTCCGAACCAGTGGGAACCTTACTTCCACCGCTACTCCTGGGCCTTCGCCGACCGAAACACGCTTCAGGGCCGCGTCGGCGCCTACCTGCTGCGCTCACCGGCCCATACGGTCCTCGTGGATACGGGCGTGGGACCTGGCGGCATGGGCACGCACGGCAAACTTCTGGAGGAACTCGCGTCTGACGGCGTCCGTCTCGAGGATATAGACACCGTCTTTCTCACGCACCTGCATGGCGACCACCTCGGCTGGAGCGTGAAGGCCGGCGGCGAGCCCGTCTTCCCCGAAGCCCGCTACGTGACGCAGGCCCTGGAGTGGGAGATGTCCGCGCCGTATCTGGGCCGTCCTTTCACCGGGCTGGACGACCTGGGCGTTGTGGAGTTGCTGGACGGCGAGGAGGCGGTGACGGACGAGTTGACGGCCATCCCCACGCCGGGACATTCGCCGGGGCACGCGAGCCTGCTCGTATCTTCGGGCGGGGAGCAGGCCATCGTCGCGGGGGACGCCATCGTGCATCCGGCGCAGGCAACGGAGCCCACCTGGAACATCCACTTCGACATGGACAAGGAGCAGGCGGCCTTTACCCGCGAGATGCTCCTCGAATGGCTGGAGGCGGACGGCATGGTGGTCGCGGCCGGACACATCCCAGGATCTGGGTTCGGGCGCATCGTGCGTGAGGAGGGTCGCCGCTACTGGCGGAGGCTGGAGACGGCGGATATCGAGACGCTTCCACCGAACGTAAGTCTTCCGGAGGAGGCAAACCGTGAGAGCTAACGAGGAAGTTGTAGAGGCCAGGAATCCCGGAGCCGCTTCCGGCGCGCCGGAGCGTGCGCGGCAGGGCCCGGAGAACGAGGAGTGGGCCTGGATGGTGGATGAGGACCCCGTCTTCTACCTCGACGAACCCGGAGCGCCGTCCGCCCGAGGCGAGTAGGACGTGGCTCCTGTTACGGAGCATGGCCGGGATAGCAAGAATACTGGGGTTTAGAGCGCGGGTCGCGGTGTAGACTCAGGAGCGGCCGCGAGGCTTCCCCGGAACGATAAGGAGCAGTGTGGAGAACGTCAACGGCGGTATGGGTGGGAAGGTCGTCCTGATCACGGGCGGAACCTCCGGTATCGGGAAGGCGGCGGCGACGGCACTCGCAGCGATGGGGGCGGAAGTCGTCATCACCGGCGGCAACGCGGAACGCGGAGAGAAGGCCCTCGCGGACGTCCGAGCCGACAGCCGCAACGACTCCGTGGAGCTGATGCTCGCGGACCTCTCGAAGCAGTCCGAGGTGCGGCGTCTCGCGGACGAGTTCCTGGAGCGCCACGACCGGCTGGACGTTCTGGTGAACAACGCGGGAGTCGTCCAGAGCAAGCGCACAGAGGCGATCGACGGCATCGAGACGACACTCGCCATAAACCATCTCGCGCCGTTCCTGCTCACGAACCTGTTGCTCGACCGGCTCAAGGAGAGCGCGCCGGGCCGCGTCGTAACCACCTCTTCCGAGGCGCAGCGGTGGGGGAGTATGGACTTCGACGACCTGCAGTCGCGCCGGAAGTACAGGGCCATGGCGGTCTACGGGATGACCAAGCTCGCCAACATTATGTTCACCTACGAGCTGGCGGAGCGGCTTCGCGGTTCGGGCGTGACGGCGAACTGTTTCCATCCCGGCGGGGTCAACACCAACTTCGGCAACAACAACCGCGGTTTCGCGACGCTGCTCTTCCGGGCGGCCAAGCCGTTCATGCGGACGCCGGATCAGGGCGCGGACACGCTCATCTGGCTGGCGTCTTCGCCGGAGGTGGAGGGGATCAGCGGGAAGTACTACTCGGACCGCAAGGAGATCGAGGCGAAGGACATCGCCCGCGACCCGAAGGCACGCAAGAAGCTCTGGGAGATGAGCGAGGAACTGACCGGCCTAAAGGTGACGGCCTAGTGGGGCGCGAGCGGGGCATAACGGCCGAGAACCTGGTCCGGGAGTTCAGGAAGGGACCCCGCGCCGTGGATGGCGTGGACCTGCGCGTGGAGCCCGGCGAAGTCTACGGCTTCCTCGGCCCGAACGGGGCCGGCAAGTCCACCACCGTCCTGATGCTCACGACGCTCCTGCCGCCGACGAGCGGCACGGCTCGCGTCGCCGGTTACGACATCGTGCGCGAGGGACCGCAGGTTCGGGCATCCATCGGGGCGGCGTTGCAGGAGGCGGCGCTCGACCCGTTCCTGACCGGCCGCGAGCACCTGCACTTGCAGGCGGCTCTGCACGGGCTCCCGCGCAAGGAGCGAAAGCGGCGCGGCGCGGCCCTGCTGGAGCGCGTCGGGCTGGAGGAGGCGGCGGACAGGAAGGTCCGCGGTTACTCCGGCGGGATGAAGCGCAGGCTCGACCTCGCGCTCGCGCTCGTCCACGAGCCGCGCATACTCTTCCTGGACGAGCCGACGACGGGCCTCGACCCGCAGAGCCGCAGCGCGCTCTGGGCGGAGGTCAGCCGGCTGGCCCGCGATGAGGGTGTTACGGTCTTCCTGACGACCCAGTACCTCGAAGAAGCCGACGTCCTGGCTGACCGGGTCGGGATCATAGACCGGGGAAAGATAGTCGCCGAGGATACCCCCCGAAGCCCTGAAAGCCGAGATCGGTCGTCCCAGCGTCGAGGCCACCCCCGCCGAGCGCTCCGAACGTGACGCCGTCGCCCGCGTCCTGGGCCGGTTCGGAGAAGAGATCGCCGCCCAACCCGGCGCCGTCGCGGTCCGGCTCTCCGGCGGGGCCGCAGGACTCGCCGACGTGGTCCGCGCTCTCGACAAAGAAGACCTCAAGGTCTCCAACCTGCGGCTGGACGAACCGAGCCTGGACGATGTCTTCCTCGCCAAGACCGGACGTTCGCTGGAGGGCGCCGGTGACAGCGAAGAGGACGGCGAGATGACGGAGGCGCAGTCGTGACGGGGTCTTCGTTCTTCACGCAGGTATTGGCGCTGGCGCGAAGGTCAACGGTGCGGACTCTGCGCCAGCCGGCGGTTATCATCTCGGCGCTCGTCTTCCCGATGATGTTCTTCTCCATCAACGCCAGCGGCCTGACCGCCGCCACGAAGATACCGGGCTTCCCGGCGGACTCTTACCTGGACTTCGCATTCGCCTTCCCGCTCATCCAGGCGTCGCTGTTCGGGGCGATCACGGCGGGGAGCGACCTCGCCCGCGATATAGAGAGCGGTTTCTTCGACCGGCTCTCGCTCACCCCGATGCGCCCCGTCGCACTGCTCACCGGGATGCTGGCCGGCGTCGTCGCGCTGGGACTGTTGCAGGGCGTGGTCTTTCTCGCGTTCGGCCTCTTGCTGGGCGTCAACATAAGCAGCGGCGTTGGGGGGATATTCGTGATCGTGCTGCTCACGGTGCTGGTAGCTCTCGGGTTCGGGGGCGTCGGGGCGATCCTGGCGATACGGACCGGCTCGGTCGAGGCCGTCGAGAGCGCTTTTCCGCTGTTCTTCGTGGCGATCTTTATGTCGAGCATCAACCTGCCGCGCAACCTGATCGAGCAGGACTGGTTCCGCTTTATCGCTACCATCAACCCGATCTCCTACCTGGTAGAAGGTATCCGCAGCCTGGTGATCACCGGCTGGGACGCTCAGGCCCTCACCCTCGGTTTCGGATGCGCGGCGGCGATAGTCGTGCTCGCCATCAGCGGGGCGGCGGCTTCGATGCGGACGAGGGTAGCGTAAGATGGGCGGCGTGCGCGCATTCTTCGGGGTGGCGCGGGCGGTCGCGGGGCGGCAGGTCTATAAGTACTTCACCAACCCCGCGTTCCTGGCGCCGGCGCTGTTCCCTCTGTTCTTCTTCGTCGCCTTCGCGGGCGGCCTGACGCGGGTGGGGGACATCCCCGGCTTCGATTACGCGCCGGGCTACATAGCGTTCCAGTACGTGTGGGCGCTGCTCCAGGCCGTCACGATGGGCGGGGCGTTTACCGGGTTCTCCATCGCGGGCGACTTCGAGAACGGGTTCGCGCGGCGGCTCATGCTCGCGGCTCCGAACCGGTACGGGATCATCCTGGGCTACACTCTCGCCTCGCTCGTGCGCGCCACCATGACAGGGTCGCTCGTCACCGTGATCGCTCTCATTACCGGGATGCCGATCAGTGGTGGTTTCGACTTCTTCGGCCTGATAGCGCTCGCCGCCCTCGCGAACATCGCCGCCACTCTCTTCGGTGCGGGCGTCGCGATGATCCTCCGCACCCAGGAGGCCGGGCCGATCATAAGGACGCCCATCTTCCTGGTCCTCTTCCTAGCGCCTGTCTTCGTCCCGCTCAACCTGCTGACGGGTTGGATCTCGACCATCGCCCGACTCAACCCGTTCACCGCTATCCTCGAAGCCGCCCGAGGCTTCCTCGCCGGCGACCCAACGAACGTCATTCAAGCCTTCGCCATAAGTCTAACCCTCATTCTCATACTCACATTCTGGGCCGTCTATGGACTCCGGCGCGCGGAGAAGGCGGGATAGAAGGACCACGGACCGGAAAGGAGATGCTCATGGTAAGTCTCTCGTCGAGAGCCCAAAACGCGATCGGAAAGGTAGTGACAAAGGCGCACTCCTCCGTCTACCGCGCCACGGGCGGCAAGTTTGCGGGGACGATGGGCAGCGGGAGGCCGATACTGCTGCTCAACACCATCGGGCGCAGGAGCGGCGAGAAGCGCACGCACCCCCTGCTGTACCTGGCCGACGGCGACGACATGGTCATAGTCGCCTCGGCGGGCGGCGCGCCGAAACATCCCGCCTGGTACCTCAATCTGAAGGCTAACCCTGAGACTACGGTAGAGGTAGGCGACCGTGAGATCCGGGTTCGGGCGGAGGAGGCGGGGCCGGAGGAAAAGGCCCGTCTGTGGCCGAAGGTCGTTGAGATGTACTCGGGGTACGCGGGCTACCAGGAGAAGACGGAACGCGAGATCCCGCTGGTCATCCTGCATCCGGTTGGCGGCTGAGGACGTAGAGAACAGATGTGAAGGAGGGATCTGTGGAAGACGGTTTGAAGACCGTAACGAAAGAGGAGTTGAAGGGAAAGATAGACCGGGGGGACGAGTTCGTCCTTCTGGAGGTGCTCTCCGAGGAGTCCTACCGGCGGGCGCACCTCCCAGGCGCGATCCAGTTCCAGGACATGGACCGCATCCCGGACCTTCTGCCGGACAAGAGTGCGGAGGTCGTCGCCTACTGCTCCAACTACACCTGACACTCCTCGACGCGGGTCGTCCGGGAGCTGACGGCCATGGGTTACGAGAACGTCTACGACTACGAGGGCGGGAAGCAGGACTGGGTGAACGCCGGCTACCCGACCGAGAGTGGGGATTGAGAGGAAGTAACGGATGGCAACAACGCAGACGGTCTCGTTCCGCGGTGAAGAGGATCAGCTCCAGGGCTACCTGGCGCGGCCGGAGGGAACTGGTCCGTTCCCCGGCGTCGTCGTCATCCACGAGGTTTTCGGCCTGAACGAGAACATGCGAGACATCGCCCGCCGCTTCGCCGACGCGGGTTACGCCGCCTTCGCCGTGGACCTCTTCACCGGCCGCAGCCGGGCGGTGTGCATGGCCCGGTTCATGGGCGGGATGCTGCGCGGCACGCCGGAGCGGTTCGGGACCGGGGACCTGAAGGCGGCGCTCGGGGTGCTCGCGCAGCAGTCCTATGTGGACGGAGAGAGGATCGGGGCGATCGGCTTCTGCATGGGCGGAGGTTTCGCCGTCGCCTGGGCCTGCACCGACGACCGGCTCAAAGCTATCGCTCCGTTCTACGGCGCGAACCCTCGTCCGCTCTCAGCGGTGGCGCGGTCGTGTCCGGTCGTCGGCTCCTATCCAGAGAAGGACTTCACCGCGAAGTCCGGGCGCAAGCTGGACGCGGAGCTTGCCCGCCACGGCATCCCGCGGGACATAAAGGTCTACCCGGAGGCGAAGCACTCGTTCTTCAACGACCGGGGCAAGAGCTACGACCCGGCCGCCTCCGAGGACGCCTGGCGCCGCACACTGGCGTTCTTCGGGGAGCACCTCGGCTAGATAAGACTTCGTAATGATCGGACGCGCAACTTTTCCGGGGCGCGGACGTAATCGGGAGCGGAGCCGGAGACACGGACGATAGAGGAGCGTCGGATGCCCGTTATAGAGGCGAGCGGACTTACCAGGACCTACGGGCGGGGCGAGAGCCGGGTCGAGGCGCTCGTGGACGTGGACCTGACGGTGGAGCCCGGCGAGTGGGTGGCGGTGATCGGACCTTCCGGCTCCGGCAAGAGCACGCTGATGAACTTGCTCGGCCTCCTGGACCGGCCTACCTCCGGCTCCTACGCCCTGAACGGGCGCGAGGTGTCGAGCCTGCGCGGCGGGGAGCTGGCGCGGGCGCGCCGGGAGCTCGTCGGGTTCGTGTTCCAAAGCTACAACCTCCTGCCCCGCCAGAGCGCCCGCAAGAACGTCGAGCTGCCGATGGTGTACGCCGGGGTCGGCGGCAGGGAGCGCAAGAAGCGGGCCCTCGCCGCCCTGGAGAAGGTGGACCTGCTCGACCGGGCGCGGCACCGGCCGCCGGAGCTCTCCGGTGGCCAGAAGCAGCGGGTAGCCATAGCGCGGGCGCTCGTTAACGAGCCGGCGATGCTTCTGGCGGATGAGCCGACGGGAAACCTGGACAGCGCGTCGGGGACGGCTATCCTGGACCTGTTCGGGGAGCTGAACGCCGGTGGCGTTACGCTCATCGTGGTCACGCACGACCCGGAGGTCGCCCGGCGGGCGGACAGGACCGTGGAGATAAGAGACGGTCGCGTCTTCTCCGACGAGCGTTCGGGGACGGCGGGGGCGGAGCGCCGATGAAGACGCTCAGGATCGCCGGTATGGGCCTCGCCGGGTTGCTGGTCAACTGGGGCCGCACGGCCCTCACGATGCTCGGGATTATCATCGGGGTTGCGGCGGTCGTGCTGCTCACCGCTCTGGGGAACGGCATCCAGAAGAGCATCTCCGGCCAGATAAACGACCTGGGGCCGAACCTCATCACCGTAACCCCCGGCTCCGAAAACGGAGACGGCGATGGAGACGGTGGCCCGTTCGGCGCGGCACAGGTCAGCACCCTCAAACCCTCGGATACGCGCGATGTCGCAAAACTCTCCGGTGTTGCTGCTGTATCCTCCAGCGTCTCCATAGTCGCGCCGGTGGATAGAAAGAGCGTCTCGTTCTCCGGCGTGGACCCTTCCTACGGGAAGATCCGATCCATCAAGCTCGCCGCCGGGCGTTTTGTGAAGGACCGGGGCGAGGTGGTGCTCGCGGCCTCGGCGGCGAAGGACCTGTTGAACAAGGAGCCCAAGGCCGCCGTCGGGCGGAAGCTGGAGATCGGGGCCAAGAAGTACGAGGTGGTGGGGGTGGCGAAGAAGGCGGACCCCGGTTTCGGGCCGCCTGTGCCGGACACCTCGTACATGAAGACGGACGACGCTCTGAAACTCTCCGGCTCGAAGACTGTCGGGCAGATACTCGTACAGGCGGAGAGTGCGCGATCCGTTGACGGCGTGGTGGACAGGATCAAGGGCTCACTCAAAAAATCCCACGACGGCGCGAAAGACTTCTCCGTCTTCACCCAGAAGCAGCTACTCTCCACCTTCACCCAGATCACGGACCAGCTTCAGATCTTCCTGGCCGGTATCGCCGGCATCTCCCTGCTCGTCGGCGGTATAGGAGTGATGAATATCATGCTCGTCTCGGTTGCCGAGAGGACGCGGGAGATCGGCGTCCGCAAGGCCCTGGGCGCGACGAACGCGGACGTGCTGTTCCAGTTCCTCCTCGAAGCGGTACTGCTCGCCCTGATCGGAGGTCTCGTAGGTGTCGCGGTGGGGATTGGAGGTTCGATCCTGCTGCCCGAGCTACTGAAGGACCTGCCCCCGGCCGTAGTGACGCCGCAGGAAGTGGGCCTCGCCTTCGGGGTGTCGGCCCTGATCGGGGTGGTCTTCGGCGTCCTCCCCGCCTATCGCTCGGCCCGTCTCGCGCCCGTAGAAGCCCTCAGACGGGAGTAAACGCCTGGAGGCGGACCAGCGCTACGGCTGGAAGGCGCCCTCGGCGCGCTCTCGCAGGCTCAGGGGGTCGAGCACGACGAAGCCGCCGCGCCCACTCCTTGCTATGAGGCCCTCGCGCTGGAACTCGCTCATGGCTTTGGAGACGGCCTCGCGGGTCGAGGCGATCATGTCGGCCAGGATCTGGTGCGTGAGCCGCAGGTCTATTAGCGTGCCTTCTTCCTCTTCCACGCCGACCCTCTCGGAGAGGGACAGCAGCAGGGCCGCGAGCCGGCTCGACACCTCCCTGGGCAGCAGCACCGTCGAGAACTGCTCGGAGAGCCGGATCCTTTCGGAGAACGCAGAAAAGAGGGCCATGGACACCTTGGGGTCCCGCATAGCGAGCCACGTCAGAGCGGATTTCCTCACGCTCACCACCGTACAGGTCGTCATCGCCTCGGCGAAGTCGTCCTGAAAGCCGCTCTCTTCGAGGTCGGGTCTGCCGAACATCCCGCTATCCTTTAACAACCCCACTGTCGCCTCCTTGTAGCCTCCATAGAGCTTGTAGAGCCTCACCGTGCCGGAGCGCAGGAAGTGGAGTTGCTCCGCGGGCTCTCCCGGAGAGTAGATCTGCTCTCCGGAGACGAAGACGCGCTCCGACGTCCGCAGCCCGGCCTTCTCCAGGTGCGCGAGCACGAACGCCGTCGGGTCCTCGCGCTTCGGGGACGGTACATCTTCCGGGGTTGCTGCACCGGAGTAGGAGACGGGGCGGTTCCTGTCGGGAGAGCGGAACACCCCGACCAGCGCCAGCGCGTACAAAAAGACGGCCAGCTTGGGTTTCTTGAAGACCGTCGTGGTAGCAAGGACCAGTCTCCCGATCAAGCTCTCTATGAGGCGATCCACCTCTGCATCCTCCTGAGAAAGTTCTTCTGTCTGACCTGGCACTGGAAGCAATACCGCACGGGATCCGCCAGACCTCTCGAATCACCAGCCAAGCATACTCCCCGGACCCAGGCGCAACAACCACCCGGACAACTAGCACCTGCCCGGTTTGATCGTCCCACAGAGACCTCCCGGAACCCGCCGCCCAACGATTTTTGGTAGCGGTGAATATACTCACAAAAGTTTCTAACGCAAAGGTTGAAACTGCAAACATCGGACATAGACTATCCGGGTCATGAGGACGATGAAGGTTTGAGGATGGTAGAGAAGCTGAGTCGGGAAGAGGCGTTGCAGGGCATTCACCCGGTGTTGCCGTCGCTGGCCGTGGCGTTCAAGCGGATGGTTTCGACGATAGAGCGGGAGACCGGTGTCGCGGGGATGAAGTGGTTCTTGCTGACGGTACTTGGGCGGCACGATGGGTTGAGCCAGGGCGAGTTCACGCAGGAGTACGAGATGGAGCCCTCGCGGGTGACGCGAACGGCGCAGTCGCTGGAGGGTGATGGTTTCATCCGCAGGGAGCGCGACTCGGAGGACAACCGGGTCATGCGGATGTACCTGACGGACAAGGGCCGGGAGCAGTTACGGAAGCTGCCGGAGATCAACGACGAGCTCCGGCGCCGGGTGCACAGCGTTTTGAGCGAGGAAGAGTTCGAGGAGCTACGGCGGATGCTGACCTTGCTCGCCGGAGCGATGAAAGATTGAAGAGCGGAGCGGTCACAGTGATGAAACTTATATCTGATGGAGGGCGGAGATGAGCGCAACCGTTAATCAAGGCGAGCAGACCGGGCGGCGCGAGACGGTTCTGGCGGTGGCGGGATTGATGCTGGCGCTGTTCCTCGTCGCGCTCGACCAGACGGTCGTGGGCACGGCGCTGCCTCAGATCATCGCCGACCTCGACGGGTTCGAACACTACGCTTGGGTCACGACGGCGTACCTTCTAGCGTCCACGGCCATGATCCCGGTGATCGGGAAGCTCGGGGATATCTACGGCAGGAAGTGGTTCATCATCGCGGGGGTGGCGCTATTTTTGGCCGCCAGCGCGCTCTGCGGGGCGGCGTGGGGGATGACGGAGCTCATACTCTTCCGGGGTCTTCAGGGGCTCGGGGCCGGTATGATCTTCTCGAACATCTTTACCAGCGTGGCGGACATCTTCCCGGACCCGGCGCGGCGGGCCAAGTACCAGGGTCTCTTCTTCTCCGTCTTCGCGCTCACGAGCGTCATCGGCCCGACGCTGGGCGGCTGGATCACGGACAACCTCGATTGGCGGTGGGTCTTCTACATAAACCTGCCGCTCGGCATCTTCTCGCTCTTCGCCCTGCCGGTGGTGCTTCATCAGGGCGCCCGGCGCTACGGGGTGAAGATAGACTACCTCGGGGCCGCCACCATAACAGCCTCGGTCGTCTCGCTCCTGCTGGCTCTCTCGTGGGTCGGCGAGGGATATGACTGGGACGCCACCCGCGTCATCATCGGGTTCGTGGTCGCCGGCATCCTGCTCGCTGTATGGATACCCATAGAGCTCGGAGCGGCCGAGCCGATCATCCCTCTCTCGCTGTTCAAGAGCCGGGTCTTCTCTTCGGCGGCGCTGCTCATGTTCATGGTCGGCATCGGGATGTTCGGGATCATCCTGTACACGCCGCTCTTCGTGCAGGGCGTCCTCGGCAAGACCGCCACGGGCTCCGGCACGGTTCTCACCCCGCTGGTCCTCACGATGACGGCGATGGGGGTCATCACCGGACAGATAGTGGCGCGAGTAAAGCGGATCAAACCGTTCATGATCTTCGGCGCGGTAGTGATGACCTTTGGCGTCTATCTCCTGACGACGCTCGACACGGATTCCACCCAGACGACAGTCGCCCTCTTCCTCATGGTCGTGGGCTTCGGACTCGGGCCGCTGATGCCGTCCGCTACCCTGGCCGTGCAGAGCACCGTCGAGAGGAGACTGCTTGGCGTCGCCACCTCCGCCACGCAGTTCATCCGCTCGCTAGGTTCCACGGTCGGCACGGCGGTCATCGGCTCGCTCGTGACCTCCGGCTACGCCGACCACCTGAAGGACAACGCTCCGGCTCAGGCTCCCGGACGCCTCATAAATGCCCTACAAGACCCGAACGCGCTGGTGAGCGATCAGGCCAGGAATGCTCTCGAAAAGGTCGCCTCGGCCTTCCCCGGTGGGCAGCAGTTGGTAGATCAGATCCTCCAGGTAGCCCGCAAGGGACTCTCGGACTCTATCCACGACGGCTTTGTCTTTACCCTGGTCGCGGTGGCGTTCGCCATCCTCGCCGCCGTATTGATGAAGAACATCAAGCTGGGAGAAGGGTCGGCCGCGCCGGCCGCGGCGCCCGCCCCCGCCTCGAACGGCCGTCAGGAGTCTCTGCTGACCGGTATTACCCTGGAGTACCTCGCCCGGCGCATCGAGACCGCCAACGGAGACTCTCCGAACCTGATCGCCGCGGCTTCCAGCCTCGTGCCCGGAGAGGAAGGTTCGCCCAGGGAGCGCGCCCGGCTCGCCGTGGATCAGGTCCTGCGGCCATTGGCCCTGCAAGCCCTGAGCGCGAGCGTCGAACGCAACGGCACGAACGGGACCAAGATGAACGGCGCCGCTCCTAACGGCGCCACGCCTGATGTGAAAGGACCGGCTGAGGAGCGCGTCCACCCCGAAAGCGTGTAAGGATGGGCGCTCCAGCCGTTCGATCGTGAGAGGGCTAGAGGAGATAGGCGAGTGACGGCCGGGCAGGACCATGCTCTGGACAACCGGAAGTGGCTGGTGCTCTCGGCGGTGTCCATCGGGACCTTCCTGAGCACCCTGAGCAGCAGCATCGTCAACATCTCGCTGCCGACCATCGCCCACGACTTCGGAGTCGGCATCGCGGACATCGAGTGGATCGTGGTCGCCTACCTGCTGACCGCCGGCAGTCTCCTCCTGACCTTCGGTCGTCTGGGAGACATCCTCGGATACAAGAGGGTCTACATCGCGGGCTTCGCGCTCTTTACGGTGACGAGCGTGTTCTGCGGGCTGGCGCAGGGGGTGGGGGAGCTGACGATCTTCAGGGTCTTGCAGGGGATCGGCTTCGGGATGGTACAGGCCATTGGACCCGCGATCATAACCTCCGTCTTCTCCGCTTCGGAGCGGGGCCGGGCACTGGGTCTGACCGCCGTAAGCATCTCCCTCGGGCTGACGCTCGGGCCGACGCTCGGCGGCGTGCTGACCGAGTGGGCGTCGTGGCGCTGGATCTTCTTCGTTAACCTCCCTGTCGGGCTCGCTGGCATCCTGTGGTCCTGGCGGGTCCTGCCCGGCGGCCGGAACGCGGCGGCGGGGCGCTTCGATCCGGCCGGAGCGTTCCTTGTCGGGACCTCCATGTTCTGCCTGCTCCTGGCTCTCGTCGAGGGCGAGGACTGGGGATGGGACAGCTTCCGCATCCTCGGTCTCTTCGTAGCGTTCGCGGTCCTGGGAGCCGCCTTCGTAATAACGGAACTGCGGGTCCGCCAGCCGGTGTTCGACTTGAGGCTCTTCGCCATACGCACCTTCTCGGCGGACAACGTGAGCCTCCTGATCGCCTTCCTGGCCCTGTTCGTCGCCACGTTCCTGATGCCGTTCTTCCTCCAGCGCGGTCAGGGGTTCTCAGTGCTGGAGGCAGGACTGCTCCTGACGCCGCTCTCGCTCACCACCATGGTCGCCGCGCCGATCAGCGGGACGCTCTCGGACAAGATCGGGAGCAGGATCATCGCCACCGCCGGGCTCATCGTCATGGGCTTGGGCCTCGCGGCACTCGCCCGGATGGACGCCGGGACCGGCGGCTGGGACGTGGTCTGGAGGCTCGCGGTCGTGGGGCTCGGCCTCGGGATGTTCAGCAGCCCAAACAACAGCTCGGTCCTCGGTTCCGTGCCGCGTTCCAGGCTCGGCACGGCTTCGGGCATGGTGGCCCAGATGAGGATCACCGGCCAGGTCCTGGGGATCGCCGCCGGCGGCGCGATCCTCGCTAGCCGCGTCTCGGACCATGCCAGGGAACTCACCGGTTCCATGCCGCAGGCGCTGGTACAGCGTGACGCCCTCATCCTGTCCATCAACGACGCGCTCTACTTCGCCGCCGCCGTCTGTGTCCTGGGCGCACTCACAAGTTTGGTGCGGGGCAAGAGAGAGACCGGCGAAGCGGAACCTTCCAGCGGTTCGGAGTCCTCGCGAGCCCTCGCAGAAGTATCGGACCGGGAGCTCCTGCTCACCGGGCTCGTGCTCGCGCACGTGGCGCGCCGCATCGAGACCGCCAACGGGAGCTCTCCGAACCTGATCCGGGCCGCGTCCAGCCTCGTCGAGCCGAACGGCGAGGTCTCGGAGCGGGCGCGGGCTCTCAGGGCCGGAGAAGAGGTGCTCAAGCCCATATCCCGGACGCTGATGCTGACCTATCTCGTAAGGCAGATAACCAATCCCGAAAGGAGAAGACTACCATGACCAAGTACATAATCGGTGCGGTGGGGGCGCTGATGGCCGCCCTGGCCGGAGCGTGGCTAATGCTCGCTCCCTTCGCACTCGCCTACCAGAACTCGGGAGCCGACTGGGCCGACCCGACCTACGTGGATTTCTGGACCGGGCTCCCGCTCGTCGTGATCTCCGTGGTCGGTCTGATCCTGTTTATCCTCGGGCTCGTGGAGGAGTTGCGCCGGCGCGGGATCCTGCAGCGCCCATACGCCGTCCCCGCCGGGCAACCCCAGCCAGCCGGAGCGCCAGCTGATCCCACGGGCAACGCCACCGGCCAGCAGGGCAACATGGAGCAGGTCCTGCTTCCGCTGATTACGGCGATGCTGAAGGATATGCAAGAGCGCGACCACGCTCGGGATAACGAACGTGACAGCAAGCAAGAAGAAGTCCATCGGACGGCGCCGAATAACGCGCAGCAGCCGCGGAGCGTCGGAGAAGAAGGGAGCGTGAAGAGGTAATGGCCCCACAGGCGAAGGTAGGCATAATCACCACCATCATCAGCTTTGCGGCGGGAGTCTGGATCTTCCTGGCCCCATTCATCGTCGAGTACCAGAAGGTCGGGCAGGACTGGATCGACGCCACGAAGAACGACCTGTGGACCGGAGGCGCCCTCATATCCATCTCGGCCCTGACCCTGATCCTCTTCACCGCTTTCGCCCTGCGCGACGCATCCCGCGCCGCCGAGCGACAGGACGCTTCGACGACAGATGTCAGCTAGGGAATGAGGGACAAAGCATAAGGGCGCGGCCGGACCGCGCCCCGCATAATGTCGTTATCGATGGCCGTGGTGACCAACAGCGCTCCGGCCGCCGGTTACTACAGCTTGTACCCGCTTACCTCACTATGAGCTCGCGGCTCCGGGGTGACATCGGCGTCGGAGCTTCGGTCAGGGGCGAGAGCCGTAGCCGCGCCGGAACGCCGCCATACCCAGGGACCTCGACTCGCGTCCTGGTGACACCCCAGTTCCCGCCACCGTACCCCTGCGTCGCCGGAAGAGCCACGGTTCGCCATCCTGGATCGGACCGCTATATCCCGGTACTATAGTCTGCACGATCGTCCGGTCACGTCCCGCTACGCCGCCTCGGATGTCTCTGTAAAGACTCATCTCATATGCTCCTCTCAAAAATTTGTTCAAGTTCGTAGCTTTGTTGTGCTAGGTTGTAGCTATGTGCCATAAGCATATATTTCTGGAGTTGGCGTCAAGCGCGGGGTAGTGCCGTGGTGTAAACCGATGTACAAGCTGGATGGTCGGGATCTCGGCGACATCCGCGGAGCATCTGGTAGAATTTCCCGGCACTGTCCTGGAGAGGTGTCCGAGTTGGCCGAAGGAGCGCGACTGGAAATCGCGTAGGCGGTGTTAAGCCGTCTCGTGGGTTCGAATCCCACCCTCTCCGCTTCCCTTTCTATTTGCAGGTAAAAATGCGATGACTTCGGGAGTAAGACAAAGGGATTTAGTATCCCAGTATCATCACGACTGCCGTGATCGAGAGTCCCATACCACTGAGGAGATCGGAGCGGATGGGTATGAAGCGGGCGGCGACTCCCCCGAGTTGCAGACCAACGAAAGTCATCAGGGCCGTGATAGCGCCAAAGGCTCCTGCCGTGAACACAGGGGGA
>DASSMB010000165.1:0-12168 GCA_035689095.1 Rubrobacteraceae bacterium
TCCAGCATACCTTCGATGGTCAGGGTGGCCGTCTCTTCGCGCCGGCCGTTGACGAGAACTGTTAATGGCCCTTCATCGGTGAAGTAGTACTCGATCCAGTCGGTCGATGCGGGGATGGTGAGGTGCTTCTTCTGGCTGCAAAAGACCAGCGCGGGCAGAAGCCGCGCCGTTTGATTGACGAGGTCGTCCGGCTCGACGACGGAGACATACAACATGGGACGCAGCGTTCGCAGGGTCTCCCCAATGATCTCCCTGTAAGGGCGCGGTTCAAAGGCTACGAAAACGATGGTGTTGTCTTGCCTCATTCTGGTAGCGCTCAACAGCCTCTCTCCCTGGTCCCTGCTAACGGTAGTTTGTCAGGGTAATGATGGTCCGCGCGGTTGCACAGCGCCTCATACATACAGGGTATCTTTATCTCTTTAGTTTCATAGATTTAGTTCTAGCTCAATTTATATAGAGGCGCGGTGAGCAAACGAGCCGAAAGGAGGACTTCTAAACATAAACGTCGCGTTCCGCTCGATAGATACATACATGACACAGCACGAAGTGAAGGACGGCATCGCGAATCCAACGAAGGCGTGCCGGTGTCCGCAAAGGGAGATAGCGAACATGGAGAGACAGGAATCATAGATTCCGGAGCAGTAAACGAGAGGCGCTTCACCTACTCAAGGACTATAGAGCGCTCTTACAGGCGGTCTCTCCAGGCCGGAAGTCTTCCAGCACAGGATCCGTAGGATACTGGCTGAGACCTTCTCCGTCCCGGCCCAGGGCTACGCCCTCCAGCAAAGCCTTGACGAGGACGCCGCCGTGCAAATCTGGGTGCCCGCCGGCCTGAACCTACCCTCTGAACGTCTACGAGCGACTTCAGTTAGTATCCACTATATGAACGAACGGGACCTGATACTCCTCGAAAGCGCCATTACCGCTATCGAGGAGGCGGCATCGGCGGTTGCTCAGGAGGTCGAGCGCGATCGTCTGCGCGAGACCTCGCTCGCCCGGCTCTCCACCGTCGAGGCCGAGTTGAACCGCAGCCGCATGGCGATAGAGAAGATCCTGAAGGAAGAGATCCGCCAGGGCTGATCGTTCAGTTGGCGCAGTCGCCGCTGCTCACGGGACCGGATATCTGAGTGGCCTGTTCGATGTGCTGCTGGACTATCTGTGAAGGTATGCCATACCCAAACTTCCTTGAGTCCGAGCGGCTGGCGAAGATGGTCGCGACGACCTCGCCGTCGGCGTTCACCGCGGGTCCGCCGGAGTTGCCGGGTCTGACGTAGACGCGGAAGCTCGTCACCGTGCGCTCTATCGGGCCGCGGTTGTAGGCGTCGCTGGAGATGACGCGCCGCGTGGCGCCGGTGCGTCCGGCACGGGTGTCCAGCGGGCCGTTCTGAGGGAAGCCCATGACGGCGACGGCCTCCCCGGTCCGGGGCTCGGAGAGCGGCATCGAGGGGAGGCCCAGGCCATCCACGCGCAGGACCGCTATGTCGTTCTTCTCGTCGAAGAGGACGACCCTGGCCTGCCGGCGAGGTCCCACGCCGCCCGGCTGCACCCGCGTGAGGATCTCTCCCGCCACGACGTGGGCGTTCGTGACGACCAGGTCCGGCGCGGCTACCCAGCCGGAACCTTCGATCCCGTAGCCGCAGGCTATCCCCGTTACCCGGACCATCCGGGAGCGGGCGTCGAGGATATCCGGGTCCTTCATGATGTCCTTGTCGGGGTGGGCGACCTGGGCTTCGGGACCGTGGATCTCGGGCAGCGGGCTCAGGTCGGCGACGGCGTCCGTGAGTAGCTCGGAGGGCATCCGGTCGTTGAGCGCCTGCAGGATGCGCGAGTCCCTGACCGCCGGGTGGACCTGCGCGAGTGGCGGGCTCTGCAGGGCGAACATCCCGACGACCCACACCATCGTCAGGGAGAGCGCGAGCCCGAGAGCCGCGCCTCCGAGGCCGTCGAGCATCATCGAGGTCTGGCTGCGCAGCCGGGCTCTCAGAGAGCCCCCGATTATGCGCGCCAGCACGTCACCCAGGATGGCGAAGGCCACGATGGCCGCCAGCGTGATGCCCGCGTTATAGACCGGGCTCTCGTTCTCCGGCAAGAGCGACGGAGCGAGTCTGGAGCCCAGCGAAGCCCCGAGCACCACCCCGGCCAGCGAGAAGGCCCCGGCCAGAAAACCCGTGCGCGCTCCGCGGAGCACGATCAGGGCGACGAACAACACGATAAAGAGATCAAGGGTGGTCATCGCCCTGATTCTACAGCCGGAAGACGCCTTTTACCGCCCGCTCCCTGATGGATTCTACGGAGCTTATATAATCGGGGTCGTTGTCATTCCAGAGAAGCACCGAAGAGGAGCGCATTGAAGGCCGCGGAGTTCCTGCCCGAAGCCCTGCAAGTCATCGCCGAGCGCGGCGAGCCGGCGTACCGGCTGCGCCAGATCTACGGCGCCCTGACCCGTTCCCTCGTGAGGGACTGGGACGAGGCTACGAGCCTGCCGAAAGACCTGCGTGAAGCGCTGGCCGAAAAAGTCCCGGCGGCTGTCCTCGATCTACAGAAGGTCTCTCGCGCGACGGACGGCACGCGCAAGTACCTCTTCTACACTCATGACAAACACGCCATAGAGACGGTCATGATCCCGGAGCGGGGCCGCAACACTGTGTGCATCTCTACGCAGGTAGGCTGCGCGATGGGTTGCAAGTTCTGCGCGACCGGGCTCCTCGGCATCAAGCGCAACCTCAAGGCGCGTGAGATCGTCGAGCAGGTCTTCGTCGCCGCCCGCGACATCGCCCCGGAGCGCGTCTCGAACGTCGTCGTCATGGGGATGGGCGAGCCGATGCTCAACTACGACGCGACCCTCAAGGCGCTCAAGGTCCTCAATGACGGCGATGGCTTCAACCTGGCGGCGCGGCACATCGCGCTCTCCACGAGCGGGCTGGTGGATAAGATCCGGCGCTTCGCCGACGAGCCGGAGCAGTTCCACCTCGCCATCTCGCTCCACAACCCGTTCGAGGAGGAGCGCAGGGAGATCATGCCGGTAGCCTCCCGGCACTCGATACCGGAGCTGATGGACGCCGCCCGCTACTACGTGGACACGACCCGCCGCAAGCTCTTCTTCGAGTACACGCTGCTCGCCGGCGTGAACGACCAGCCGCGCCACGCCGAGGCGCTGGCGGAGCTTCTGGACCACCCGCTCTACCACCTGAACCTGCTGCGCTTCAACTGGACGGACACCGGCTTCTCGGCGACCTCGAAGCGCGACGCGAAGGACTTCCTGCGCCGCGCGAGGGAGCGCGGGCTCTCCGCGACCCTGCGGCCGAGCCGGGGCGAGGACATAGACGCCGCCTGCGGCCAGCTAGCGGCGAAGGACCTGCGCGGTCGACCCGCCGTACCCATGATCCCGCTCTCCTAGACGGTTGAAGCGCGAACCCGCGCAGAGGCTGGACCCGCGGGCGAAGACCCTCTGGCGGATCACGAACCTGCTCGGCATGTTGCCGCTCCTGCTAGGCGCAATCGCTGTTGGCTTCGCGCTGTTCAGGATTGTAGAGATGCCGCTGCCCGTCGCCGCGCTGCCGGTAGTGGTGGTGCTTGCATTGATCGTACTGGCGGTCGGGGTGATGCCGGGACTGAGGTGGCGGCGGTGGCGGTATGAGATCCGGCCGGAGGAGGTAGACCTGCAGCGCGGGGTGTACTGGGTGAGCCGAACTCTCGTGCCGCTCGCCCGCATCCAGCACGTCGACACCAGGCAGGGACCGCTCCAGCGCAGGTTTGGGCTCTCGACGGTCGTTTTCTACACGGCGGCCGGCCCCAATCAGATCCCCGAGCTCTCCGCGCCCATCGCCGCGGAGGTGCGCGACCGGATCTCCGAGCTTACCCGCGAGCAGGATGAACTCTGAGGGACCGGCAAGCCCGGAGCCGGTGAGCCCGGAGCCGCGCCGGTTGCATCCGGTCGGCATGTTGATCGACGCGGTGCGGACCGTGCGGCGCTGGATCGGCGCGCTGGTCATTCCGGGTATCGCTTTCCTGGCGAGCCAGGGTTTCGGAGGACGCACGCTCGCCCTGGTGCTGCTCGGGTTCGTCGTTATCTCGGTCCTGGCGGCGGTGTGGGGGGTTCTCCGGTGGCGGGCGACTACGTACGGCGTCTCTGGCGGCGCCTTCCACCTGCGGCGGGGTGTGATCCAGAAGTCCGAGCGCACGATACCTCTGGAGCGCGTCCAGTCGGTGGACACGGTGCAGGGGGTTATCCAGCGCGTGTTCGGTGTCGTGGAGGTGCGGATAGAGACCGCTGGAGGCGGGGGAGACGAGCCCGAAGCATCGCTCTCGGCGCTCGGCGTGGAGGCCGCGGAGACTCTGCGGCGCGAGATCCAGGGCTCCAGCGGAGAGGGCTTTCGTCCGGATACCGGGGACGAAGTTGAGCCCGGCCCGGAGGTCATCCGTTCGCTCTCGACCCGGGACCTCTTTATAGCGGGAGCGACGAGCGGGCAGATCGGGGTAGCACTCTCCCTGATCGCCGTCGCTTCCCAGACCCTGGACGACCTCTTCTCTGACAGCTTCGTCGAGCGGATCGTCACGACGCTGGCCCCGCGCTCGATCTCCTCGGCCATCCTGCTGGCGCTCGCCGTCGCGCTCTTCGCCTGGCTCCTCGCCATCGGCGGAACGGTCCTCTCCTACGCGGGCTTCACGCTCTCGCGCGAGGGTGACTACCTGTACATCCGGCGCGGCCTCCTGGAGAGGCGCGAGGCCACGATACCGCTCGCCCGCATCCAGGCCGTGAAGGTGGTCGAGGGCGTCCTGCGCCAGCCGTTCGGCCTCGCCATGCTGCGCGTCGAGAGCGCCGGCTACGGCAAGGACGCCGGCGTCTCTACGACGCTCTTCCCCCTGCTGCCGCGCGAAGAGGCGCGGGAGATACTGAGCCGGGCGGCGCCGGAGTTCGCCGTGGAGCCGCCCCTTCAGAAGCTGCCCCGCCGCGCACTCCGGCGCTATGTCTTCCGGGCCGCGCTGCCGGTCTTGTTCCTGGTCCCTGTCCTCGTGCTCATCTCGGCGGTGGCGCTGGACTCTGTCTCCGGCGCTTTCCTGGCGCTGCTGCTCCTCGCCCCGGCTGTCCTGCTCGGATGGCTCCGCTACCGGGACGCCGGATGGGCGTTAACCGGCGAACGCCTCGTGGTCCGCTCTCGGTTCGTGGCCCGCGTGACGACGGTCGCTACCCGGCGCAGGCTTCAGTCGCGGAGCGTCGTGCGGAGCCCGTTCCAGCGGCGCCTGGGCCTCGCGACCCTTCGCGCGCAGGTCGCCTCGGGCGGTGGCGGGAAGGATGTCGAGGTCGTGGACCTCGCCGAGGAAGCCGCGCGAGCTATCGTCGAGCGGCTCGGTCCCCGGACCGCGGCGCCCGGCCCTCAAGGCTGAAACCGGGCGCTGAAGTCTCTATCTCTAGTGGCAGCGGGCGTTGCCGGAGTCGGTGAACGTCTTGCCCGGTATATGCACGAACTTCCAGCTATAAGAGTCCGCGCTAAGGGTCAGCTTCAGGACGCCGGGCGTCTTGTCGTTCTTGACGACGCTGTTCGGGTCCGTGCCGTTGATCGGCCCTTCGGGGGCCTCGCCGCCCGTGCCGACGATGAACTCGCGGATGCCCCGGTCCAGATCCCTGCCGCCGTCAGGATTCTGCGGGACGAACCGCTCGTAGCGGTGGGCGTGGCCGGAGAGGATCACATCCGCCCCCCGGTTGTAGAGAATCCTCCAGAAAGGCCGGACCGCGGTGGACTCGGTCTTGCCCCCTGACGCGAACAGCGGATGGTGGAAGTAGGCCAGGGTGCATTTGGATGGATGGCTGGCGAGGTTCTGCCGGAGCCAGCGGGCCTGGGCAGAGCGCAGCCCGCAGCCAACCTTGTCGCAGTTGCTGTTCAGCGCGATTATGTGCCAGCCGCCGCGGTCGTAGCTGTAGTAGCCCCGGCTTGGCTTGCCGGCCCTGGCGCCGAAGTAGTTGAAGTACGGCCGGGCTCCGGTCGAGTAGTAGTCGTGGTTGCCGGTAGACGGACGGGTGCGGCTCTTGAACTGACCCCAGGTGGGGTTGTAGCAGTTGGCGAACTCGCTGGCTGTCCCCCGGTCGTAGGCGTTATCTCCCAGGGTGAAGACCGTACCGGGGATGTTCTTTACGAGCTTCGCCGTGGCCTCGTCTCCGCGGCTCCCGCAGTCGGCGATGTCTCCCGCGCCTACCAGCGTGACGGAGGGAGCCTGCTGCGCCAGGACCGGCACGGCCACAATGACTGCCGCCAGCGATGCTAGCAGGATACATAGACCATACTTGAGACCCCTATTCGTGTAGTCTTCCACCGGCGTACCCCTCCTGATGCTGTTGTCTGTAGCTGTGGTCCCGGAAGTTCGGGACCGAAAGTATAGAACAGGAAGTATCGAGTCCGCTACCCGGACGTTAGAGGGTCCGGGAACCAGTCCCGCGTCAGGTAGAGCCAGAAGGCCAGCCCCGCATATTCCTCGTAACGCCGAAACCGCGTCCGTATCTCCTCGTCGGTCACGCTCTCCTCTCCGGCGAGCCTCGCGTACTTCGGGCGGGTCCAGGAGTCGAAGATGAGCCGCGAGTAGCGCCCGAGCATCATCATCACGTGCGCCGCCGCGTACGGCCCGACCCCCGGCAGCGCCAGCAGCCGCAGCTCCAGCTCGTCGTCGGGTAGCTCTTCAGCGGTAGAGCTTCCCAGAGCTTCGAGGTCCAGGGTGCCTTCGGCGACGGAGCGAGCAAGCGCCATCAGGTACCTGCCCCGGTATCCGGCCCGGACCACGTCGCGGTAGAAGTCCTCGCCGGCTTCGGCCATCGCCTCCGGGGTGGGGAAGGAGCGTCCGTAGGGGGTCTCCTGCGGAGCGTCCGGCGCGGGTTCGCCCAGGTGCTCGACGAGGGCGCCCACCATCCGCTCCGTGGCCGACCAGGCGCAGTTGGTGGTGCAGATGGTCTTGATAACCTCCTCGAAGACGGAGGGGCTCCGGACCATACGCCCCGCCCCACCCGTCACCCAGGATAGTTCCGGGTCCTCTACGGCCCGCGCGTAGAACCCCGACAGGTCCTCGTCCAGCCGCAGCACGCACCGTACCGCCGCGAGCAGAGCCTCGCCCTCCCGCCCGCAGAGAGCCCCGGCGGCGCTGACGGCCCCGTGGCCGGGACCGTCTGGAGAGACGCGGACCGTGTATGAACCGGCGCCATCCGCGGACAGGGTGACCTCGAACGTCCCGGAGGTCTCGTCGGTCCGCATCGGGGGCAGGGAAGCCACGCCATGCGAGTGAAAAGTGCGGGCCAGGTCCACCGGCTCGCCGCCCGGCCCGGTCAGGGGGAACCTGGCGATCCGTTCCGGAGTTGGGATCGAGTTCGGAGTGGGGCGCGGCATGGAAGGATTGTACGCGAGCGGCGCGGGCTTCCACCACCTGTTTCGGACCCGCGGGGTTCGCGAAGCATTCGGGACACACAGGGTTGAGAAGTTCTGAGCGCGAAGTTAAGCTTAACCGTCCGCAGGTTCACAGGTAAGGGAGAGGTTGTCCGCGTGAAGGGTTTTCGTATGAACAGTGGTGTGGGGACCTCGCAGGTATGGAGCCGTAGGGGAGCCATATCCGTACCGGTGCTGATGGTGATCGCGGCGATCTGTATCGCGCTAGTTGCGGCTCTGCCGGCGTTCGCGGCCGACAAGTCCGACCCGCAGTTCCAGGTCGTCGGCGGCAAGAAAGTCCCGGCGGGCAAGTACCCGTTCATGGCCTCGATGCAGTTCAACCGGGCAGGGACGACGCCGCGCCAGGACCACTTCTGCGGCGCTACCTTGATCGCCCCGAGCTACGTGCTGACGGCGGCGCACTGCTCGGTGATCATCGGAAATAATGCTACTCAGGCCACGCCCATCCCCGTCAACAAGGTGAGGATCGTCGTCGGGACGACGAGGCTCAACAGCGCGCAGGGTCAGGCGCGCGGGATCGCCGGTCTCTCAAGCATCCACGTCCATCCAAAATACACCGGCAGGAACTCCAATTATGACTTGGCTGTAATCCGTCTTGACAATCCGGTGAAAGGTATCAAGCCGATCCTGCTCGACAGGTCCGGGTCGAACGCGCTGGAGAAACCGGGGAGCCGGCCGACGGTTGCCGGATGGGGCGACACGAAGGCGCAGCCCGCCACAGGAGGTACTGCTCCGAGGCTCACGGCCAGTATGCGCGAGGCGCGTCCCCCGATAGTCTCGGACAGCAAGTGCCGGAGAGTCTACGCTTCTACCGGCGACCCGAGCCTCCGGGTCACGCCGAAGCTCATGGTCTGCGCGGGTAAGAAGGGCGTGGACACCTGCCAGGGGGATTCCGGCGGACCCATGTTCGTCCCGACCCCGGCGGGTATACGCCAGATCGGCATAACCAGCTACGGCGTCGGGTGCGCGACGGCCAAGTTCCCCGGCGTGTACACCGAGGTGAGCGCGCCTCCCATAAACCAGTTTATCCAGCGGACGGTGCCCGGCTCGCCGTAGAGCCGGGTCTTTTTACGCCGGCGCGTCCTGGAGCAGGTCCGCGGCTCCGATGGGGGCCTGCTCCACGCGCCGGACGGTGCTCTTGCCGTCCTCGTCCTCCTCGATCATCCACAGCTCGTCCAGAAGCGCGGACTCCTGCACGTCGCCCACGTGGGAGATGATGAAGATCTGACCGAACGACCGCTTTAACCTCTCCAGCGCCAAGAGCACGTTGTTGCGCCGCTCGGTGTCCAGGCTGCCAAAGACCTCATCGAGGACCAGGAAGCCTAAAGCCTCCGAGCCGCGGGCGGCGATGATCTTGGATAGCGCGATCCTCGCCGAGAGGCTCGCCACGTCGGCCTCGCCGCCGGAGAACCGCTCGATGGCATACGAGTCGTCGAAGCGGTCCAGAAGCTTCACCCGGTAGTTGTCGTCGAACTCCATCCTCTCGTAGCGCCCGTCGGTCAGCTCCCGCACGAGGTTGGAAGCCTCGACCTCCAGCATCGGGCGCACGCGGGCGGTCAGGCTGCGGAAGAAATCGGTGAAGAGCCTGTCCATCTCGTCCATGCGCGCCGCGCCGGCGGCCCGCTGGTTGGCTAGCTTCCGGTCGGCTTCCAGGCGCTTGAGTTCGGTGCTTACGCGCTCGATCTTGTGGTCGGCGTCCTTCCACTCGCCGCCCGTGTGCTCCCGCGCGTCGCGCAGCCGGGACGTTTTCTCTTCCGCGGCAGCGACCCGCACGCCGGCGTCGTCGTACTCCTCCTCGTCGAAGCCGAGCGCGGATATTTGACCGCGCAGCGTCTCCGCCTGCTTACCAGCCTCCCGAACCTTCGTCCGAGCGTCCTCCAGCGCGCGTTCGACCGCCGGCCGGGTGGCGACACGCCGCTCCAGTTCCTCGACCCGGCCCTGCACCCGTTCGAGGCTCGCCTTCTCCTCCCGCCGCTCACGGTAGAGGTCCGGGTCATAAGAGACGCCCGCCAGGCTCTCCAACTCTGCGGCCAGCTCTCCGGCCCGTCCGACCAATCCGGAGTGCTCGCGCTGCAGGCTGCGCGCACCCGGCAGAGCGTCGCGCAGGCTCCGCAAGTAGGCGCACCGGACCTGAGCGTCTTCGAGGTCCCGTTCGGAGGGGGCGGGGGAGCCGCCGAGCTTCGTCTCCAGGTTGCGCTGTTGCTCGACCAGCGCCTGGAGAGCTTCTTCGCGGTCGGTGGCGGCGGTCTCGGCGCGGACGAGAGTTTCGCGCAGCTCGCGCCAGCTCCCCAGCCGCGCCGTGACCTTCTGGAGCTTCTCCTCGGCGGCATCGGCGGCGGTGGTGTGCTGATCCGCCTCATCCCGAGCCTTCGCCGCGAGGCGTCGGATCGCCGCCGCCTGACGGTTCAGGGTCTCCACGATATCTGCGTGCTCGCCGCTCTCGAACTCCCGGTGGCAGGTGGGGCAGTGATCCTCCGCTCCACTGGCGATGGCCTCGCGGGCCTTGTCCACGTTACGGGCCTCGCGTTCATTGGCGGACGCCGCGCCGCGCCGGGCGGCGGCAAGCTCCCTTAGCTTCTCCTCCTCCTCGCGCAACCCGCGCTCCCGCGCCTCCAGGTCATCGCCGCCGGAGAGGTCTTCGATCTCTTCCGAGATGCGCTCGCACTCCCGACGCGCCTCCGCGCACCGCTCGCGGGCCTTCACCAACTCCTCTTCACCGCGCCGGTGCTCGGCGTGCGCGGCCTCCATCTCCCGAAGCTCCCGCAGCCGCTCCTCCGCCTGCTCCAGCCGCTCATCCGCCTCCCCGAGAACCACCACGGTCTCTCCCAGAAGCTCCGCGCCGTCCAGCTCGAAGAGGCCGTCCCAGCCCGGCAGTGACTCGCCGTCGCTATCGAGTTCTTCCAGCATCTCGGAGACCTCGGTCTCGATGGCGGCAATGCGGGCCTGGGCTGTCCGCAGCTCCTTCCGGTCCCGGTCGCGCTGCTCGGAGCGCCGCCGGTCATCCTCCAGGCGCTCAAGCTCCTTCTCCAGCTCCGGCAGCCGCTGTATCTGCGGCTTGAGCCGTCTCAGTTCCTCCTCGGCGGTGGAGATCTCGGCGAGGTCCCGTTCCGCTTGCTCCGTCCGGTCCTCCGAGCGGCGCCGCTCGCCTTCGACCATTTGCAGGGCGTTCGTCAGCCTAACATGCTCGCGGTGGGTGGCATCGAGGGCGGCGCGGGACTTGCGGGCGGCATCCAGCTCTACCTGAGCGGACTCATATTCGCCGGAGATCCGCTCCAGGTCTTCCTCCAGGCGCTTGCACTCTGTCTTGAACTCTTCGAGCTGCTCCTTCAGCGCGTCCTCATCAGATTCGGCGAGGCGGCCCTCGATCAGGCGCGCCTCCGCGCGCAGGTCGTTGCGGTCCTCGCGCAGCAGCTTCTGGGCGCCCTCGACGCGGTGGATGCCGAGCATCTTCGAGATCCTGCGTACCCGCCCGATCCCATCGTCCTGGGCGAAGAACTTTAGCTCTTTCTGACGGGCGTAGAACGTCGCCTCGAACGCCGTCCGGTCCATCCGCAGCAGATGTTCCTCGACCCACCGCGTAACGTCCGTCGTCCCGGTAACGATGGTCTTGCCCGTCGAGTCCTGCGCCTCGGCGGTCGTCTGGTTACTCCTGAGCCCCCGGCGCACCGTGTAGGAATCGCCCCCGACCGCCAACGTGACCTCCACCACCGTCTTGTCCTTCGCCGAGCCCCCGCTCCAGGGGATCAACTCGTTCGCAAAGCGCGGCCCGCCGCCCCGCGACCCGAAAAAAGCCCACAATATGCTCTCGAACAGTGTGCTCTTCCCCGAGCCGTTCCTGCCGACCACCCCGATCGCGCCTTCCGGCGGCAGCAGTTCCACCGGCTCCCGAAGCTGCTTGTAGTTCTCTATGTACAGCCGCTCCAGGTTCAAGAAGCCTGCTCCTCGCTCGCCGCCCGCGCCAGATACCCGCGTCCCTTCTCCAGGAACTCGCCGGCGAACTTCTCCTCCAACTCACCGCGCTCCCGCCGAACCTTCACGAACTCTGCGAACTCCTCCTCCAGCGCCCCGAAGACCGCCGAGACCGGGCCGCTCGCCCGCTCCTCCGGCAACTCTTCGGCGTGGACCTCCAGGCTGAAATTAAGACAGCGGCGTTGCAGGTCGCGAAGCAGCGCCCGGTCCACCCCGCTCGTCACCCCGCGCCGAACATCGAAAGCCCGTAGGCGGACTATCGCGCCGTCGAGATCTACACCAGCCGTTCGCTCCCTGACGGCATCTGTCAGCGCCGCGGAATCCATCTCTCTGGCCTTGATCTTCTCCAGGTCCAGCATCGGACGCGCCTCTATCCCAACGTGCTCCACGCTCTTGAGCCCGCTCCCGTCGAACTCCACGATGGCGAACCCCGGCTTGGATGCTACCTCCCCGAACCCGAACCGTTCCGTCGCCCCGGCGTAGAACGCGTTTGGCTTGTGCTCGTGGAACTCGTGATAGTGGCCGAGGGCCACGTAGTCGAAGGGGGCGGAGATCATGGCCGATTGCAGGTCCGCCTCGCCCATCTCGTGCTGCTTCGCCTCCAGCCCCGGCACCATCCCGTGCGTCACAAGAATGTTTACGTCCGCCTCCCGCGCCGGCATGACCGCCCCCGTTCCGAAGACCGCCCCGTGTGGCACCAGCGTAACGCCCACGCCCACGCCGTCTGCCTCGACCATCTCGTAGTCGAGGTCGAATCCGTGCGCCGAGTAGACGT
>DASSMB010000166.1:0-14962 GCA_035689095.1 Rubrobacteraceae bacterium
AAAGAGCAGCTCCCCACGCCGCCGCAACTCCGAACTCCCGGCGCATGAAGCGGAAGGACGCGAATATGGCGGCGAGGAAGAGCGCGTAGGAGGCCATCCGGTAGGCGTCGCCGATGCGGTCGAGGTTCTCCGTCCCGAAGATTAGCGCCCCGGCTCCGGCGAAGAGCCCGGCCCACAGCTTGAAGAACGGCGGCGCCTCGTAGCTCGGGCTCCAGTAGTGGTCTATGGAGTTCCACCAGTCGGAGGGGTCTGCGGCGATGTGCGCGAACCACATGAGGTACGAGTAGGTGGAGCCGAAGTAGTTAGGCTCGTCCCACGTCACCCCGATCCTCCCGACGGTGAACAGCCCGACGACGAGCAGCGCCGCGAGGTAGACCAGTAAGAGCCTGTCCCCTCTCCTCTCGGTCTTCTCCGTTCGCCCGTCCACGGGCCTATTCTAGCCGCGGCGATGCGCGGCGGCCGTCCGGCGGCGGGAGTTAACTTTAGGTTAAAGCGCTTCGGGGAGCGAAAAGGCTGCGCTATACTGTCCGACTATGCAGCGCGAAGTCTCGGATACACGAGCCTCAACGCAGCCGCGTGAGGCTTTCGACGGCGTCTCGGTGGTGGTGCCGGTCTTCAACGAGGAGGACTGCATCGCGCGGACGCACGCGGAGATCCGGGCGGCGCTCTCCGGCGTCCCGCACGAGGTCATCTACGTGGACGACGGTTCGACGGACGGGACGGGCAGGATACTCGAAGAGATAGCGGACGGCGACCCCTCGGCGCGCGTGATCCGCTTCCGGCGCAACTTCGGCAAGAGCGCGGCCCTCAGCGCCGGGTTCGCCCGCGTGGGCTATGGCGCGGTAGCCACTATGGACGCCGACATGCAGGACGACCCGAATGAGATCCCGAAGTTAATCAACCAGATGTACGATGAGGACCTGGACCTGATCTCCGGCTGGAAGAAGAACCGCAAGGACCCGCTGGAGAAGCGTCTCCCTTCCAAGCTCTTCAACAGGACCACCCAGATCCTAACCGGCGTAAAGCTCCACGATTTCAACTGCGGCCTGAAGGTCTACCGGCGCGAGGTGGTGCGGGAGGTGACGCTCTACGGCGAGCTCCACCGCTACATACCGGCGCTCGCACATTACCGGGGCTTCCGGGTCGGGGAGGCGGTAGTGAACCACCGTCCGAGGGGCGGCGGCTCGTCGAAGTTCGGCCTGGAACGCTACATCCGCGGGATGTTCGACCTCATGAGCATCGTCTTCCTGGGGCTGTACCAGAGACGGCCGCTGCACCTGTTCGGCGGCGTCGGGATGATCTTCGCCTCCCTGGGCGTGCTCATAAGCGCGTATCTGACGGTGCTGTGGTTCATGGGATACGGCATCGGGAACCGGCCGCTACTCATTCTCGGCGTGCTGCTCATCATAGTCGGCGTACAGAGCGTCTCTTTCGGCCTGATCGCCGAGCTGATAGCCCGCACGAGCTACGCCGCGAGCGACCCGCCATACAGCATCGCCCGCGAGAAACACGCGGAGCTTCCCTCGCCAGACGGCTCGTCCGACGGCGAACGTCACACCGGCAGTTGAAGGTCCTCTTCGTAACCTCGACCTTCGCGCGCTCCGACGAAGACGATCAAGTCCCCTGGCTCCTGGAGCTCGCCCTCGTCCTGCGCGAACGCGGCGTCGACCTCGAAGTCCTCGCCCCCACCTACGCCGGTCTCGCAAGCCACACGGTCCACGGCATCCCCGTCCACCGCTACCGCTACTTCACGAAGAAGCGCGAGGTCGTCACCCACGAGGCCGGCGCGATGAACAACATGGTCGGACGCAGGGATCTCCTTATCCCGGCCCTCTCGCTCGTCGGGGCGGGGATGGCCGCTGCGGCGCGGCTCGCCCGCCGAAACCACTACGACGTGATCCACTCGCACTGGCCCCTCCCGATGGGGCTCCCCGCCCAGGCGGGGGCATGGGCGTCGAAGAAGAGACCCCACCTCGTGGCTACCTTCCACGGCGCGGAGGTCGCGCTGGCGAAACGCAAACCCCACTACGCGCCGGTTCTGCGCCGTATAACGCGCAACCTGGACGCGGCCATCGCCAACTCCAACAGCACCGCGTCTAAGGTAAGGGAACTGACTGGAGTAGAGGCGACAGTCATCCCGTTCGGGCCGCCCCGTGGCGCGGTGGACCTCGATAGATCGTCCGGATCCAAGGCTGGCCGCGGCGACGGGCTCCCCGTAGTGCTGGCGGTCGGGCGCGTGATCGAGCGTAAGGGCTTCCCGGTGCTGGTGCGGGCGGCGGAGCGGCTGCGAGGTCGGGCGCGGGTCGTGATCGTGGGCGGCGGCGAGTACGAGCCGGTGGTGCGCCGGGAGATAGAGAAGACCACGACCGGCGACGTGGTGACGCTCGCGGGCCGGCTATCTAACGCGGCGCTCGCCGACCTGTATCGAAGTTGCGCGGTCTTCTGCCTGCCGGCCATCGTGGACTCCCGCGGCGAGACCGAGGGGTTGGGGGTCGTCCTGATCGAAGCCATGAGCCACGGCAAGCCCGTCGTCGCCAGCCGCCTCGGCGGTATCGTGGACGCGGTCGAGGACGGTCAGACCGGGCTTCTGATCCCCCCGAACGACCCGGAGGCGCTGGCGAGCGCACTGCTGCGCGTGATCGAGGACGGAGAGCTTGCGCGCCGTCTGGGAGAGGCGGGACGGGAGCGGGCTAAGAAGCTCTTCTCGTGGGAGAGTGTGGCGGAGCGGCACCTGCGGGTCTACTCGGCGGCGGCAGGGTGAGCAGAGCGACCGGCGGTCCGCTGCGCCGGGTGCGGCGGTTCGTCGGGCCGGCCGTGGTCCTGCTTGCGGTGGTGTTTCTCGCGCGGGCGCTCATCGGGGGCTGGAGTGAGGCGCGGGAGTACGAGTGGCGTTTCGATCCCGGACACCTCGGGTTGTCTATCGTCTTGATCTTCCTCTACTACGCTCAGCAGTGGGGCGGGTGGCGCCTGATCATGGGCAGCTTCGGCGATCCTTTGGGGCGGCTGGAGTCGGCGGCGATCTGGTTCGCCTCCATCCTCGGACGGTACGTGCCGGGCAACGTGGTGATGGTCGCCGGACGCATCTCGCTGTGCCGCCGGCGCGGAATACCGGCCGCCACGACGTTCGCGAGCCTCGTCTACGAGAACGCCTTGATCTTGATCTCCGCCCTCATCGTCGCCGCAGCCTCGGTGCCGCTCTGGCCGCTTTTCCCGTACCGCGGCTACGCTCTTGTTCTCGCCGCCCTCGCGCCCGTCGGCCTCCTCTGCCTCCACCCCGCCGTCTTCGGGCGTCTGGCGAACGCCGTGCTACGCCGGTTCAAACAGGAGCCGCTGGGGGCGACGCTGCCGTTCGGGCGGGTGTTGTTCCTGCTGCTCTACTACGCCGGTGGATGGGTGCTGCTCGGGCTCGCCTTCGCCTCTCTTGCGTCCGCCGTGGCGCCGGTAAACGCTGGAGACCTAGCGTTGCTCGTCGGGGGTTACGCCTTCGCGTGGGAGGTAGGGTTTCTATCTTTCGTTACGCCGAGCGGTCTCGGAGTCAAGGAAGGGGTGCTGCTCCTGATCCTGAACCTCGTCTTTCCGGCTCCGGTCTCCGCCGCGCTGGTCGTCCTCTCCAGGCTCTGGCAGACGCTGGCAGAGCTTGCGGCCGCCGCGGCCGTCTGGACGCTGGCTCGCGGGCGCGGATTTCTGGCGGCCCGCGGCTGAGGAGCGGCGCTCGTAGAGCCGCTAGATCGAGAGTTGCCCGTCCACGGTCAGGCCGGAGGGTCCGGAGGCGTGCTCCGCGAGGGACTGTCGGTTCAAGATCGTAATCTTTCGGCTGCGCGTCTCGATGATGCCGTCGCGCTGGAACTCACTCATCACCTTCGAGACGGCCTCGCGGGTCGAGGCGATCATGTTAGCGAGGTCCTGGTGCGTGAGCCGCACGTCGATGACGATGCCGCCGCTGTTCTCCTCGGCGAAGCGCTCGCTCAGGTTCATGAGCAAGGTCGCCAGCCGCGTGGAGACCTCGCGGTGCAGCAGGCTCTCTATGACCTCGTCGGACTGGCGCAGCCGCTCCGAGAGCGAGGAGAAGAGCCGGAGCGCGAAGTCCGGGCGGCTCTTCATGGCGCGCTCGATGGCGGACTTCTGGATGCTCGCGACGCGGGCTTCGGTGACGGCCTCGGCGAAGACGTCCTGCCAGCGGCCCTCGACCAGGTTGAGCTTTCCGAAGATGCCGCCGTCCCGCAGAAGCGCGGTCGTGGCCTCCTTGTAGTCGCCGTAGATCTTGTACAGCCGCACCGTGCCGGAGAGTACGAAGTAGAGTTGGTCATCAGGATCGCCGGGGGTAAAGATGGTGTCCTTCGGACCAAACCGGCGCTCTACGGCGCGCAGCCCCGCCTCCTCGAAGTCCGCGAGATCGAAGCCCTCCGGTGCGCTGGTAGCGGCGAAGCCTCCCGTACTATGCCTCATGAGCATCTGTGTATTGCCCGCCTCTCTGCTAGAAACATCCCCTGCCGCCCGACCGCCGGTATCCCCCGAACGCCGGGATGCCTCCATCGGTAGGCTCACATTATACCCGACCGCGAACGGCTACTGCGCCTGGCTACCGCCTAGCGATCAACTGATTAACGCGTCAGGCCGCCTTCTCGCCCCACCTCAGGTCTACGCCGTCGCGCTTGGCGATGAAGAGCAGATCGTCCCGCAGGGCGTCTATGTCCCGGTCGTAGATCGTAACGATGCAGAACCCGCAGTGCCGGTATGCCCACACGAACGGCGCCAGGTCTCCGGCGACCGCCGCGCTCGTTTCGAGCCCCCAGGCGTCCGCGAGGGTGAGAGTGCGCCCGATCAGGTCCACTGCGACGCGCCATCCCTCGTCGGTAGGCACCTCGAAGTAGCCGGGGAGGTTGCCCGCCGGCAGCATGCTGTCCATGAGGTCTCTTGCGAAAGCCCGCTTGTGCGCCTCGACCCCGGCGAGGTACTCCGTATCGTCAACGAGCCTCGGTGGCGCGGGAGTGTAGATCCGGTTCTCCGTGACCTTCACGCCTTCCGGCGGATAGAAACCGAGGAACGGCACCGGCGAGCGCCACAGATGCTGGACCACGCCGAGGGTCACGTTGCGCCGGGCGGCAGGCTCCCCAACCGACTCCGCGCAGCGCAGCCCGGCGAGCTTCATGTGCCGCGGTTCCCACGGATGTGGTTCCCCCACGCTCCGCAGCTTCCGCTTCCTCTTGGTTATCTTTCCGATACCTTCCACGGCACGAGCATTTTAGCACCGAACCTGCGCCCGTTGCCCCCCTTTACGATGCACGAAAAAGGACGGGGCATGATGCCCCGCCCGGTACTGTAAGCAAAGACGTTCCTCTAATTGCGGCTGACAGCGAGCAGGTAGAGCAGTGTCAGGAGCGAGGTGAGCGCGGCCGCTATGTAGGTGAAGGCCGCCGCCGTCAAGACGCGCCGGGTGCCGCCGGCCTCCGTCGCCGAGAGGATGCCGTAACGCTGGAGCAGCCCGTAGGCGCGGGTGGAGGCGTTGATCTCTACCGGCAGTGTCACCACGTGGAACGCCAGCACCCCGGCGAAGGCGATGATCGCTAGTTGGATCATCAACTGCCCGAGCCCGGCGCTCGCGCCCAGGATGATCCCCATGAAGAACAGCGGGAACCAGAGCTGCCCGGCAAAGCTGACTATCGGGAAGAGCCCCGCCCGGAGCTTCATCGGCACGTATCCGGTCGAGTCCTGGATCGCGTGCCCGACCTCGTGCGCGGCCACGCTGACCGCGGCGATGGAGTTCTTCGAGAAGTTGCCTTCCGAGAGCCGCACGACCTTACTCGACGGGTCGTAATGGTCGGTGAGTTGTCCGGCCACCGGCTCCACCTTCACGTTCGTCAGGCCGTTCCGATCCAGGATCATGCGCGCCGTCTGCGCCCCGGTAAGGCCGCTGGCGCTCATCTGTTTGGAAAACTTCGAGTAGGAGCTTCGCACCCAGAGAGCCGCGGCGCCGGAGATGAGAGCGCCCACGATCATTATCACGAAGTATCCGAAGTAACCGCCCAACAGTTGTTCCTCCTTAAGGATGCCGCTTAACGGACATATTTTACTACACACCTATACGCGCCAACCCTCAAAAAGTCTCACGTTTACGGGCAAACCAAAGGGGACGGCCGCACGACCGTCCCCTGTTTTCGACAGTTTTCTACTTGTATCAGGTCTGGGCGGCGGCCTGCTCCTGGAGCGTGTCCACGACCGAAGGATCGGCGAGGGTCGAGGTGTCGCCGAGATCCTGCTCGCCCTCGGCGATACCGCGCAGTATTCGGCGCATGATCTTGCCGCTGCGCGTCTTTGGCAGCTCGTCCACGGCGACGACCTGGTGCGGCTGCGACGTGGGGCCAAGCTCGGTGCGCACGTGCTTGCGCAGCTCCTGCATGAGCTCTTCGCTGGTCTCCCGGTCGCCTTCGAGGATGACGTAGGCGAAGATCGCCTGCCCCTTGTCCTCGTCTTTCTTGCCTACTACCGCCGCCTCTGCCACGGCCTTGTGAGAGACTAGCGCGCTCTCGACCTCCGCCGAGCTTACGCGGTGTCCGGCGACGTTCATCACGTCGTCCACGCGGCCGGTGATGGTGTAGTAGCCGTCCGCGTCGCGCCGGGCCCCGTCGCCCGCGAAGTAGGTGTCGCCGTACTTCTCCCAGTAGGTCTCCCGGTAGCGCTGCGGGTCGCCGTAGAGCGTGCGGAGCATGCCGGGCCAGGGCTTCTTTATGACCAGGTTGCCCTGCCCCTCGCCCTCGATCTCGTTCCCTTCCTCATCATAGAGGCCGGCCTCGATGCCGGGGAACGGGAAGGTCGCGCTGCCGGGCTTGGTGGTGGTGAGGCCGGGCAGAGGTGTGATCATGATGCCGCCCGTCTCCGTCTGCCACCAGGTATCTACTATCGGGCAGCGCCCGCCACCGACGTTGTCGTGGTACCACTCCCAGGCCCTGGGGTTGATCGGCTCTCCCACCGTCCCGAGCAGCCGCAGGCTGGAGAGGTCGTGCTTCTCCAACGGCCCGGTCCCGGTCTTCATGAACGCCCGTATCGCGGTCGGCGCGGTGTAGAGCACCGTCACCTTGTGCTTCTCGATGACGTCGAACCAGCGGTCGTTCTCCGGGTACGCCGGCGTCCCCTCGAACATGAGGGTGGTCCCGCCGTTGGCGAGCGGCCCGTAGACGAGGTATGAGTGCCCCGTGACCCAGCCAACGTCCGCCGTGCACCAGTACACGTCGTCGTCCTTGAGGTCGTGGACCCACTTGTTCGTGACCTTGACGTGCGTGAGGTAGCCGGCGGTGGTGTGGACGATGCCCTTCGGTTTGCCGGTCGAGCCGGAGGAGTAGAGGATGTAGAGCATGTCCTCCGAGTCCATCTCCTCGGCCGGGCAGTCGTCGCTCGCGCCCTCCATCAGGTCCTGCCAGTACTGGTCGCGGCCGTCGGTCATCGGCACGTCGTCGCCCGTGCGCTTCACGACCACTACGTTCTCGACGCTCGGCGAGTCGTCGAGAGCCTTATCAGCGTTCTCCTTGAGCGGGGAGACCTTGCCGCCGCGCGGGGCGGCGTCGGCGGTAACCAGTACCTTTGCCTCGGCGTCGTTGAGGCGGTCGCGCAGGGAGCCGGGCGAGAAGGCGCTGAAGACGACCGAGTGCGGAGCGCCGATGCGGGCGCAGGCCAGCATCGCTATGGCGAGCTCCGGGATCATGGGCAGGTAGATGCCGACCCTGTCGCCCTTCTGTACCCCGAGGTCCTTGAGGACGTTGGCGAACTTCTTGACCTCCGCCGTCAGCTCGGAGTAGGTGTAGGTCTTCGTGTCTCCGGGCTCGTCGCCCTCCCAGATAAAGGCGGTCTTATCGCCCTTGCCCTGCTCGACTTGATAGTCGAGGCAGTTATAGGCGGCGTTGATCTTGCCGCCCACGAACCACTGAGCCTCGGGAGGGTCCCAGTCGAGGACCTGATCGAACTCCTTGAACCAGTGAAGCTCGCGGGCCTGCTCGGCCCAGAAGCCTTCGTAATCTTCGGAAGCCTTCTCATAGACCGAAGCATCATTGATGTTCGCCTGCGAGACGAAATCCTCCGGCGGCTCGTAACTGCGTACTTCTGTCTGCTCTTCTGTCATATATTGCTCCTTTCCCTGTTTCAACCTCGAACCGGGCCATCCATCATGTTTCCCACGTCAACCGCGTACCAAACGAACGGCGCCGCATGGTTCGATCCCCGATCCCCAAACCAGGACCCCTATATCCCCTCCGTGCTTCCCCCTTTCCCGGCCACTCGTAACGCGCCTCCAAGATAATTCGGTAGCAGTATACGATCAACCGCCGCGCTTCGCGGAGAGCCGGTCGATCCGTCTCCGGAACCGCCCGGCGGAACGCGCGTCTCCGGCCCCGGAGAGTGCTTCGACGGCCCGGCTGCATACCTCGATGGCGCCGTCGAGGTCGCCCCGGTACTCGTAGAGCGCCGCATGCCTCTCGTAGCAGAAGGTCCCCGTGTGCCCGAGGTCCACGGCCGCCCGGCAGTGCGCCACGAACTCCTCCAGCGCCGCCTCCTCGCGGCGGTGCCGGAAGTAAATCTGCGCGAGGCATACGTGGGAGATCCGGCGCTCCTCGGAGTCTTCGGCGAGGTCTAGCGCGGCTTCGCCGATGCGCCGGGCGAATGCCTCCTCTCCGGCCAGAGCAGCCTGACTCCCGGCCGTGGCGAGCAGCATCGAGGGAGTAGCTCCCGGACTCAGCCGCTCGTGGACGCGAAGCGCCTCGGCCGCGGCGTCGGGGTCCTCTGGCAGTTCCAGGGCTTTGAACCGGCTCAGGAGCATGCGATCCTGACGTGACAAGCCCGCGATCAGTGCTGTCAGAGTCTGCCATTCGGACACGACTTCTCCTCTCACCGCAGCCCTATCTCTACCGCAAATCCTCATATTATGAAATATTTGTTAAACTCCCCGCATTCATGAGCGGCAGGAGTAACTTCAGGGGTATGCGGGCCCGCGTGCTGGGCCTGTTGGGCCGGGAGGATTGGATCTACCTTCTGAGTCTCCTCGTGCCGCTGTGTCTCTACGACGTCGCCTTGAAAGTTATCCGGATATTGACCCAGCTCGACGTGCCGGGGCCCGTCGGTTTCCTGGACCAGGTGCGCTCCGACATCTTCTTCAACCTGGGTTACGCGGTACTCTGGATCGGGCTCTTCGCCATCATCCGGTCCGGCATCCCCCGCTACCTCCTTCTCATCCTGTTCCATGTCTCGGCCCTGCTGGTCGCCGTACTCGCCACGAGCGCGCACTTCTTCTACGAGATCACCGGCTCCGCCCTGAGCTTCGACTTCATCGTGCTCTCGCTCTCGAAGTTCGGAGAGGTGCAGGGCGCGATAACCTCGGAGACCACCCCGCTACTCTGGGTCCTTCTCTCGGTCGTTCTGTTCTATGCGATTTCCGGTCCCGCCATCGTGACGTTCTACATGACCCGCGACTGGCACGTCCCCGTCCGGACCGCCGGCAGACCGTGGGCGGCGCCGCTCGTCATCTGCGTCTCGGCGGCCGCGTTCGGCGGGCTCTCGCTGCTGCCGAGCGCGACGGGCGCCAGCGACACCTTCTCCAGGGACTCCCTGGCGAACCTCTTCGTCATGGAGATGTCCGCCCCGGACATGAAAGCAATCCGGGCCGAGACGACCACCGAGCTGGCCTCGGAGAAGCAGCCGTTGCACACGAAGTTCGTCAGCACCCCTCAGACGAAGAAACCAAACGTGGTGATGATCTTCCTGGAGTCCACCCGCGCCGAGTCCACCACCCCCTACAAGAAAGACTTGAAGACCACACCGTTCCTCGACGCGCTCTCCAAGAAGAGTACCGTGGCGGAGCGGGCCTACGCGGTAGTCCCCCACACCTCGAAGGCGCTGCTCGCAACCAGTTGCGGCGTCGCGCCGCCGCTCGATACCGAGAACACCGAGTCCGAGCCGGGCGTTATCCCCGGCCGCTGCATCCCCCAGCTCCTGGAAGACCACGGCTACAAGACGGCCTTCTTCCAGTCGGCGACCGAGGACTTCGAGCGCCGCCGGGCGCTGGCGGACAACTTCGGTTACGACGAGTTCTTCCCCGTCAACATCATGGACAAGGAGGGCTTCGAGCCGGTCAACTACTTCGGCTACGAGGACAACATCATGCTGAAGCCGAGCGAGCAATGGCTCGAAAAGAACGGCAACCAGGGGCCGTTCCTGGCGACCTACCTCACGGTCACCACCCATCACAACTACACGGTCCCCAGCCGCTACCCCAAGCAGCACTTCGCGGATGATAAGGTGCTCAACAACTACCTGAACGACGTCTACTACGAAGACCAGTTCCTGAAGGCCCTCTTCCAGCAGTACAAGGACCTCGGGCTCTACGACAACACCGTCTTCATCTTGCTCGGCGACCACGGCGAGGGTTTCGGGGAGCACGGCCTCTACCAGCACGACAACACCATCTACAACGAGGGGCTTCACATACCATTCATTATTCATGATGGCCGCGACCCGAAGCCCGGACGCATAGAAGCCCCGGTAGACGAGATGGATGTCCTCCCGACGCTCGCCGATATCCTCGGCTACGACATCAAGGGCGGTACGTATCCGGGCTCATCGATGTTCTCGGTGCCGAAGAACCGCACGCTGATGGCGAGCTGCTACCACGAGAACACCTGCCTCGCCAGCATCAAGGGCGACGAGAAGTACATCTACCACTTCGGACAGCGGGACGATGAGTTCTTCGACCTGTCGAAAGACCCGCACGAGCAAGACAACCTGGATGAGGATCACAAGAAGGAGATGGAGAAACGCCGCCACGACCTGCTGGCCTGGGAGGCGAAAGTCAAGGCGATCTACGACCAGCGCCTCGCCGATCTCAGCCGCGAACGCACCTCGCCGACGGAGAAGGCCGCCGAAGACAACTAGCGGCTCTCTCTAGCGCGGCTCTCTTCGCCGGTCCCGCACGACGACCTCGTAGAAGATCCCCCCGTGTCTGGGGATGAGATCGTACCCGTCCTCCCTGAACAGTGGCCGGTTCAACGCCTCGGTGGTGCCGGGGAAGAGTATGTAGACGTGGCCGTCTTTCAGGAATCGGCTCGACTCGGCGACCCATTTCCTGGTCTTGGCCGTCCAGTCGCCGGGTTCGAACGGGTCCACGAGCCGCAGGTCCGTGCGGCGCTTCTCTACCAGGGTCATGTACCAGAGCGAGCTGCCGTTGTGCAGGACGGTCGAGTCCTTCGCCGTGCCACCCGCGACGGCTTCTATCATGTTGCGCCCGGTGTAGTCGTGGCTACGGTCAACCGCCTTGTACGACTCGTCAACCCTGGAGAGCGGGGAGAGGAGGATCGGCACCGCGAGGACGGCCAGTATCGCGGCGCGGCGCTTCGAGGAGAGACGCTGCGCCGCGAGGTCCACGGCGTCCACTACGGCCCAGAAGCCCGCGCTCACGAACACGGACAGCATAAGGTACACGGGGATGAAGTAGATGTAGAAGTCCTTGATGTTGTACTCGATGGCGTACACGAACCATCCCAAACCCAGGAACATGAATGTGACGAGGCTGGTCCGGTCGCGCGCGAGCAGGTACAGGACGCCGAGCGCCGCGACCGCCAGGAATGCGGGATGGAACTGGTTGGCGAGCAAACCCTCGAACAGCTTGAGGCGTCCGGGGAGTTCATCCAGTCCGTAAGCGAACATCCGCTCGTCGAACCGGCTGCCGGAGACCAGTATCCAGAAGTTGTGCCAGGTGGACGGGTCGCTCTCGTTGAGCGGCGGGTCCATGCGCGCCCGTATGGGCAGGTACAGGTAAGGCGTGAGTCCGAGCAGGAAGAGCCCGGCACCGCGCAGGATCAGGCGCCACTGAAGCAGCTTTCTCGGCTCGGTCAGGCCGACGAAGAGCCCCGCCGCAGGGATTAGCAGACCGCTCGTCATGTGGTGGCTGAGGGAGAGCCCCATCAGGAAGGCGGCGAGCAGCAGGTAGCGGTCCTTCCTCCTGTCGCGCCACACGTAGAGGACGAGCAGCACCAGGCAGATGAACAGCGCGTTGAGGGTATAGACCTCGGTGATGACGGCCTGGCTCCAGAAGGCGCGGCTGACGCCGAAGAGCAGGGCCGCCCCGGCCGCCGGCGCGGCCCTACCCGTGAGCCTGTAACAGAGCAGGTAGAGCAAAAAGACCGCGATAGCCCCGAAGACGGCCGAAGCGAGGTTTACCCGGTAGCCAACGTCCCCGATAGGCAGGTACGTGAAGAGCTTGGCGAGCAGCACGTACACCGGGTACCCGGTCGGGTTCGGGATGTCGAGCAGGTACGCCTGCACCTGTAGCATGACCGAGTCGTAGAGCCCGCGCGGGTCGTAGTAGAGCACGGTCGGGGCGAGCGTCCTGATGTAGAGAAAGAAGGAGAGCAGCGCGGCCCCGGCCCCGAGCGCTATCCCGGCCGCGCCGCGGGACGGCTCGCTCTTTCCGTTAAATCCGTGTTTCACGGTACGGGATTGTAACCACTTGACCGCCACGATGCCCGCCAGGGCCGCAAACTCTAGCCAGCGGGAGAAGCTTCCCCTAGACTACTCCGTCGGAGAGACTGCTATCAGGACAGAACGGGAGGACGCGCGATGGGCGGGCTATTGGAAGGTAAAAAGATACTGGTGACGGGGGTCCTCGACCGCCGATCCATCGCCTACTCGGCGGCGCGGCTGGCCCAGGAGCAGGGCGCGGAGATAGTCCTCTCCGGGTTCGGCCGGGCGAGGAGCCTCACCGAACGCACCGCCAAACGCCTCGACCCCGAACCGCCCGTCCTTGAGCTGGACGCCAACAGCCCGGACGACATCGCCGCCGTGGCGGACGACCTGAAAGAGCGCTGGGACACGCTGGACGGGATCGTACATGCCATCGCCTTCGCGCCGGAAGACGCCCTCGGCGGAAACTTCCTGACGACCGAATGGCCCTCCGTGGCGACGGCCGTGCAGACCTCGGCTTACTCCCTGAAGGCGCTCTCGGTAGGACTCGCGGACCTGATGAAGCCCGGCTCCTCCGTGGTCGGGTTGGACTTCGACGCCAGGATCGCCTGGCCCGCCTACGACTGGATGGGCGTGGCGAAGGCGGCGCTGGAGTCCACGAGCCGCTACCTGGCCCGCGACCTGGGCGAGCGCGGCATCCGGGTGAATCTGATCTCCGCCGGTCCCGTAAAGACGCTCGCCGCGAAAGGGATCAGCGGCTTCGAGAGTATAGAGGGCGAGTGGGGACGGCAGGCGCCTCTGGGGTGGGAGACAACGAACCCCGAGCCGGTAGGAAAAGCCATCGTCAGCCTGCTCTCCGACTGGTGGCCGGCGACGACGGGAGAGTTGATCCACGTGGACGGCGGATACCACGCGATGGGCGCCCCGATCAAATAACGCCGTTCGTCGGGCAAGTTAACCGGCGCACGCGCCGAGGCTGTCACCGTGACGGAGATGGGCTGGCTTCGCGGGCGCGCCGATAGTCAGTGTCTTTCCCCTGTGACAGACGGTGGCCTTCGGCTGTCCACCAGCCTTGCCGGTCTCGGCTTTGCCCCGCGCCTTGTCCGGACGGGCGTTATCCTGCCGATGCGAGAGTCCACGCTCCGCGGACTCGCCCTTGCCAGCGGGCTTCTCTCCCGCTGTTGGTTTCCCGATCTTCTTATCCTCCGAGGCCGGAGCTTTGCCGGGCTCTCTCTCGATCTTGCCTGCATCGCTATTGGGTCGGCCGGGATCTTCTACAGACTCATCCGGTTCGTCGGCGTCATCAGGAACCGCGGTCTCGGGGTGAGCGGTTACGGTCGTCTCCTCGATAACCGTCGCCTCGTGAGTCGTAGTCCCGGAGACCAGGGGCTGGGTAGCTTCGGTTGGCTCAGACGCGATTTCTTCGTCTCCGAGTAGGCCGACGAAGGCACCCTCCCGGGCGGAGCTGACACCCGCGACGGCCAGCATGAGAAGGGCTAGAGTTATGAGTATCGTGGCTCGACGCATGGGCGCTTCCTATCGGGATCCTTCGCTACGAACCTGTTATCGGCACACCGCCGGAGAAACTTTAGCGTCCGGGCAATACCGCGCAGGCTAGCGCCGCGCGAGAGAGGCGAACTTGGTGTACTGCTCCAGCCACGCGAGCTGCACCTTGCCGGTCGGGCCGTTGCGGTGCTTGCCGACGATGACCTCGGCGATGCCCTTGTCGTCGGAGTCGGGGTTGTAGTACTCGTCGCGGTAGAGGAACATCACCATGTCCGCGTCTTGCTCGATTGCACCGCTATCACGAAGGTCCGAGAGGAGAGGGCGCTTGTCGTGGCGCTGCTCGACGGCGCGGGAGAGCTGCGCTATAGCAAGCACCGGCACGTCGAGGTCGCGGGCGAGGACCTTGAGGCCGCGCGAGATCTCCGCTATCTCCTGCTGGCGGTTCTCGCGATTGTTGCCGATCATGAGCTGCAGGTAGTCCACCACCACGAGCGAGAGCGGCGGCCCTCCCTGCGCGATGAGGCGACTGGCGAGCCTCCTGACCTTCGCTCGCATCTCCATCAGCGAAGCTCCGGCGGTGTCGTCGATCCAGATGGGAGCCCCGCTGACCTCCCCCACACCGCGCACCAGCTTCGGCCAGTCTTCGGCCTTGACGTTGCCGCTGCGGAGGTCCTGCGTGGGTATTCGCGTGGTCTGGGAGATGAGACGCTGCACGAGCTGCTCCTTGCTCATCTCCAGGGAGAAGATGGCGACCGGCATCTTCTTGACCCCCGCCGCGTGCCAGATAGCGTTGAGGGCCATGGCAGTCTTCCCCATAGCAGGCCGCGCTGCCAGCACCACGAGGTCGCTCTTGTGGAAGCCGGTCGTGAGTTTATCGAGGTCGTCGAAGCCGGTCTCGACGCCGGTTACTTCGCCCTCCTGCTCGTAGAGCTTCTGGATCATCTCCAGCGCCCCCGGCGCGAGCTCCGACACCGGCGAGAGCTGCTCGCCGAGCGAACGGTTGGAGACGCTGTAGATG
>DASSMB010000167.1:0-7021 GCA_035689095.1 Rubrobacteraceae bacterium
TCACCCGCGTGCCGGTGGGCGCGATGCCCATGAGCACACCTTCTTGCGTGCCCTGCCCCGTCCAGCGGGTCACCACCTCGTCGTCTTCCGCGAGCTGGTCCTCTATGGTGAAGTGGGTGTCCGGGTAGGCGCTGCGGTACATGTCGACGTACTGCCTGATGCCATCGGGGCCGCGCACCTCTCCGGGTACGGCCGGATCGTGCAGGACATAGTCGGGGGCGAACAGTTCGTCCACAAGCTCCAGGTCTCCTCCTCCAAAGACCTCTTCGAGAAACCGGCGGATGACGGCCTTGTTCTCTTCTTGAGACACCGGATGTTCTCCTTCCAAATCGCGGTTACTTTCCCTACCACCGCAATTTGACCCCGGACCGATGCTCACCTGACAGAGCAAAGAATGCTCACTTTATGCTCAAATTATGGGACTTTTGTCCTATTGGCCGCCGATCTCTTTGTGCCACAGGATCTCGCCCACCCGCGTGATCCCGCCCTTGAGATGGCGCCGGTAGGTGCTGAAGGGGAGGTCCAGAACTTCGGCGGCGAGTTGCTGGGTGGGAGCCGGATTGAGGTAGGTATGATACAGGGCGCGGTAACACTTCGCCTCCCGCGGCGACGCTCGTAGCGACTCCGCGGCTTCTTTGAGGAGGTCCCGCAGAGCGGAGATACTCACGCTGTCGTCCGCGCCGGCCCCGGCGCGCTCGGCGACTGTCCGTGAGTGCAGGAGCGGGTTGGCGTGCAGCGCCTCAGAGCTATGGAAGTCGCGCAGTGCATCCCGGATGGCCGTCTTGAACTCGGGTTCGCCGAGGACTATAAGCGGCTCGGTCTCTGTGGAGTGGGACGCATCGAGCGGTTCCGTTGAGATCTCCCGTTCCGCCAGGAGGTCTAGCCAGGCCATCGGCGGCATCACCCTCCAGTCGTGCGTGTACGTCCCGTAGTGGTGGCCGTCCACCTCGAAATCGGCTTCAGGAGTCCGCGCCAGGTCGAAGTATGCGAACGCGGGCGCCCAGAAATCGGGGTCGGCGGTGGGGAAGAACGTGAAGGCGAGGTGGGGTGTAGTCAGGTAGTGCTGCGCGACATTACCGAAGATCAGGCTCTGCATCGCCGAGACCTCCTGGTAGGTGTCGCGCGCCATCCAGAAACGGAAGAGCGTGGACCTCTCGCCGGGACGCAGCGGCGCGTTTCGCTCCAGGTACCGCCACGCCACCTCTACCGCGGGGTCCGCCTCCCTGTCTTCTGCGCTGGTCTCTTGCAGTGCCACCTTCATAACGAACCCGGCCGGGCGCTGTTCGATGTCGCGGAAGATCACGACTCCCCCCGGCTGCCGGTCGAACCAGCGGGATGCCAGGCGCGCCGATTCAGGGCCTTCGTGCTCCTCGATCATCTCCCGCAGGGCAGGTCTGTCGTTCTCGCGCATGGTATCGGGTAGCGTGGTTCCGGTCTCCTGCCATTCGAGGAAGGGTTTGATCATCGCGTTGTCCCGGTGCAGGTACATGTAGTCGAAGAGCACGCGCTGCTGTTCCTGGGCGTGCGTCTGCTTCAGGCGCGCCGCGTAGTAGTTGCGGGCCCGATGGTGAAGCTCAGCGTACCAGTCGGGGTTGCGCCAGCGCAGGTCCGCGACGAGCGCCTCGCGCGCCACGTCGTGCGGGAAGAGCCCGAGCGGCCCCGACTCGATGAACGTAAGGCCGCGCAGCCACTCGAACAGCTCGTGGACCTCGGGCATCGTCACCATATGACCCAGCAGGCTCTCGGTCGTGTAGCGTACCAGCGCGCAGGACTCCAGCGCCGTGCGGTGAGCCGGGCCCGGCACCTGCTGCACGAACTGCTCCAGGAGCGTCTTGATCACGTCCGGCGTCTCCGAGGGTCTGAAGCGTACGCCGGAACGCTGGACGAACACATCCGCGACCAGGGAGAGTGCGAGCGGATGACCGTGAGTAAACTCCAGGATGTCCTGGTGCTGTTCGGAAGGGACCTCGCGCCGGTTTAGGTACGCCTGGCTCTCTTCGAGGCTCAGGTTTCGCAGTTGCACCGGGTGGATAAGCCGCTGCCAGCCGGGATCCGTTCGCCAGTTCGTCCCGAGCGGGTCGCGGCTCGCCAGTACGAGGAGCAGGTTCTCCGGAAGCTGAGGCAGAAAGACTTCGCTCATCCAGGAGTCCAGCGGAGCGAGGGTCTCGTAAGTGTCGATCAGGACGACCCGGCGCTCGGTTGTCGTCTCTATTGAGCCGGGGGATCCATCGCGCATGGCGGGACCCAGCGCTGAAGATATGGCCCCCAGGAAAGCGTCGGACGAGGGCTCGACGTTGCGCGCGTCCACGTAGCTCGCCGGGACGCCGAATTCTTCGCAGATGTTGGCGAACTCGCGGAGCAAGGTGGTCTTGCCCACGCCGCCGGGTCCGGACACGTAGAGCACGTTGAAAGGAGATCCATCCGCCGAGAGCGCGGACCGGAAGAGATCCCGCTCAGCAAACCGCCCGACGAATCTCCTGTGGCGCTCCGCGTTGAGACGGCTTGCCAGGCCCGGTGACATAGACTACATCCTTCGTGGACTTAGGCCCCATCGTTGCATTGGAATTATGCTGCGAACCGTGGGTTGAATCAACAGCGGTACGCGCGTTCGAAAGCGGTTATGAGGGTTATAGGCCGATTGTCCTAGACGGACCGGAACCGAACAGACGATCTTGCCGCCGAAATATAGCCTGTCACAAAGCGAAGCGAGGACCGCTCTGGCATCTTGCTCTAGGATAAAATGTAGATAGAAGAGCCAGAGATGAAAGGTTTGAGTTGGCTGATACGCAGCAGATCACCTGGGACCCGGAGGCGGACCGCAGGATCAAGCGCAGCCCGTTCCTGATGCGGCGCTTTATCCGCAAGCGCATCGAGGACCGCGTCGCTTCCCGTGGACGGAACCACGTCACGGAGGCCGACGTGGACGAGAGCGCGGGCATGTACCGGCAGTACCGCTTCAAGTAACCGGCGGAGCGCGCTAGCCGTGGGGGTTGCGGGAGGAGGGTTTCGGGGAAACATAGAGCCATCCACGACCGAGCCGGAGATCAGAGGGGAGACACGGAGATGAGCGAGCAGAGCCAACAGGAGGCCCGTAGCCCGCTGGTGAGCGACCGCGGCGTTACCACCATAAGCGATAAGGTCGTCTCGCAGATAGCGGGCATGGCCGCGAGAGAGGTGCGGGGTCTGCATCTCGGCGGCAGCGCGTCGCGGACAACCGGGGGACTACTGGAGAACGTGACGGGGTCTTCCAGCAGCACGCGCGGCATCTCCGTCGAGGTCGGGCGAGTGGAGGCCGCCCTGGACCTTACCCTTAGCGTAGATTACGGGACGGATATTCTTCCGGCTCTCGAAGAGGCGCGGCGTAAGATCTCCGACCGCGTGAGCTCCATGACGGGGCTCCGAGTAACAGAGTGCAACGTGACCATCAGCGACATCGTTCTCCCGACGAGCGACGGGGACGGCGAGTCTCAGGGCAAACGCCGGGATGAACTGGAGGGTGGAGCCCGAACCGGGGCCCGTCCGAACGCGCGCACGGTCGAGCTGGAATCTGAGGTCGGGGACCGCGAGGTGGGAGAGGTCGAGCCGCGCTCCCGGACGCGCACGGACCTTGCCGGCGGACCGGCCCCCGAGGAGGTCCGCGTGGAAGGCGAGCCGGTGGACGAGGACGAGACCGTCCGGATGGACGCCAGAGATCTCCGGGACGAAGAGCGGGGCCGTGGGAGGCGCCGCGACCGCCGCCGCGATAACTAACGCGCGCGCTGTAAGAACCAGACCGGCTGGATAGACTCTCTGTATGCCCCCGGACCTCCTGCGGCCCGGACTCGCGCTCGTGTTCTGCGGGTACAACCCATCGCTGGCGTCGGGCCGGACCGGCCGCCACTACGCCCATCCCGGCAACCGCTTCTGGCGCGTACTGCACGCCGCCGGTATCACGGAGCGTCTCTATTCTCCGGAGGAGGACGAGGAACTGCTCGAACGCGGCATCGGCTTCACGAACCTCTGCGCGCGACCGACGCGCCGGGCTGACGAGTTGAGCAAGGCGGAGATACGTAAGGGCTCCGGAGAGCTGCTCGCCCGGCTCGAAAGTCTCCGCCCCGCAGCCGTCGCCTACACCGGCATCGGCGTCTACAGGTGGTTTCGGGCGACCTCGAAAGTCGAGTGGGGCGTGCAGATGGCTCCGGCCGTCCCGGAAGTTACAGATGTGGTGGTTCCATCTCCCTCCGGCCTCAACCGGATGCGCTTCGAGGAACTGGTCGTTCATTACCGTAAGCTGGCGCCGTTCGTGTCCTGATCGGGCCGTGCGTCCGGACAAAAAATATCCGGGTCGGCGAGCCGCCTCACTCTACAGCGGACGACCACCGGCCCGGCTCACGGACTTACGTCCGCGAATGGTTGTCGACTTAGTAGTCCATCGGACCCTTTCCTCCTAGTCGAGGTACAACAACCAACTAATATCGTATCATCTCTGGCGAACTTCGCGCCAGCCTTGAACGTACATATTTCGGACCATGTCGTGGAAACGGCTAGTCTTCGGGAACTGAACCCAGGATCTCCTCTCCGAGTTCTCCTTCGGGGTTGGCGCGGGTCGGGAGACGTTCGACGAAGGGCAGCAGGTCGGTCCTGACGACCTCGAAGACCCTGCGAAGTTCGGCAACCGGTTCGGCGTGCTCATCCACGCGCAGATCCAGGTACGAGTATGGCTCGTGATGGACGACGTAGATGGCTGCGCTCTGCCGTCCGCGCCGGTCGCCGCCCGCCTCCTGTCCGGCTTCGAGGGCGCGCATCAGACGCTCCGGGAACCACTCGCCAGCCGATGCCTCGAACGCCTCGGCCATCGAGGAGATCGTCGCCTCCCCGACCAGCAGGTTCCCCGCCACCGAGTATCCCTCTCCCGTATAGTGCCCGCGCCACTCGTTACAGTCCTCTCCCGTATAGGCCGCCGCGCGCCCACGGGAGTCGATGACGCTCAACTGGCGGCGCTCCGGTTCGTGGTCGGAGTCGAGTAGAGCGCGGATGGTCTTCTCCGCGCCGTAGCCCTGTTGCAGCATGTTTAGGCCGTCGAGGCCGAAGAGCGGGTTGGCGTGGGCCTGGGTCACGATCGCTCCGACGCCCGCTCGGGCGTAGTTGGTGATCGCGCCGACAGCCGGGACCTTCGTACTCACGGAGATACCGTACATGCCGGTCTCCGGGTCGTGCGCGGCTATGGAGAACGTGTTGTAGTTCAGCAGCGGGAGCCTCCTTCTCGGCCGGTTCAGAGCCGCATATTAGCGGAAGAACCGCCGGTGCGAGAGGCTTTGCCGCATGAGGCTAGACGCCGCGCGTCTGGAGCCAGAGTTCCAGGAGGCCCAGTTGCCAGAGTTTGTTGGAGCCGAGCCGGGTCTTCTCGTCGTTCGGCGCGTCGAGCAGGCGCTGAACGTAATCCTTGCGGAAGATACCGCGCTCCCTCGCCTCCGGGGCGTGCAGCGCCTCCCGCACCATCTCCAGGTAGCGACCTTCGAGGTGCTTGAGGGCCGGGACGGGGAAGTAACCCTTCTCCCGGTCTATGACCTCGTTTGGGATGACGCGGCGGGAGGCTTCTTTCAAGACGCCCTTGCCGTCCTGGGCGAGCTTGAGCTCCGGCGGGCAGGCGGCGGCCAGCTCGAAGAGGTCGTGGTCCAGGAACGGGACGCGGGCTTCGAGGCCCCAGGCCATCGTCATGTTGTCCACCCGCTTTACGGGGTCGTCCACGAGCATCACCCGGCTGTCGAGGCGCAGGGCGCGGTCCAGCGGCGTGTCGGCCCCCGGACGGGAGAAGTGCCGCCCGGCGAACTCCCGGCTCACGTCCTCGCCGGCCAGGTACTCCGGGTTCAGGGCCTCCTCTATCTCGGAGCGGGGCCGGTCGAAGAACTCGCCCTCGTAGGTGTCGAGGCCGTGGCCCTCGGCGTCCTCCATCGGCGGGTACCAGTCGTAGCCCGCGAAGACCTCGTCGGCGCCCTGGCCGGATTGCACGACCTTCACGTGCTGGGCGACCTCGCGGGAGAGCAGGTAGAAGCCGACCACGTCGTGGCTGACCATCGGCTCGCTCATCGCGGAGATCGCGCCGTGCAGCGCGGGGAGCATCCGCTCGCTGGAGACGCGGAGTTGGTGGTGGTCGGTGCCGTAGTGCTTCGCGACGAGGTCCGAGTACTTGAACTCGTCGCCCTCGATGCCGCCGACCGACTCGAACCCGACGCTGAAGGTCTGGATGTCTTTCTGGCCCAGCTCCGCGAGCAGCCCGACGATTATGCTTGAATCCAGGCCGCCGGAGAGCAGCACCCCGACCGGCACGTCGGCGACCATGCGCCGCTCGACGGCGACGCGCAGCGCCTCCAGGACGGCGTCCTCCCAGTCCCGCGCGCTCATGCCCTCGTGGGCGGGGTCGCGGGTGAAGCTCGGGCTCCAGTACTCGCGGGTCTTCCGGCTCCCGTCCGGCTCGATGGTGAGCAGGGTGGCGGGAGCGAGACGGCGGACGCCCTTCAGGATCGTGTTCGGCGCCGGGACGACGGCGTGGAACATCATGTAGTGGTGCAGGGCCACCGGGTCTATGGAGGTGTCCACGCCGCCACCGGACAGGAGGGCGGGGAGGGTAGAGGCGAAGCGCAGGGAATCGCCGGTATCGGACAGATAGAGCGGTTTGATGCCGAGGCGGTCGCGGCCGAGGATGGCGCGTCCCGAGTCGCGCTCGACGATGCAGAAGGCGAACATGCCCTTGAGATGATCCACGAAGTTATCGCCCCAGCGGTGGTACGCCTTCAGCAGCACCTCGGTGTCGCTGGTCGAGAAGAAGCGGTAGCCGTGTTTTATTAGCTCCTCGCGCAGCTCCGGGTAGTTGTAGATGCAGCCGTTGAAGACGATGGTCAGACCGAGCTCCGGGTCGGTCATCGGCTGGGCGGCGCACTCGGAGAGGTCTATGATCTTCAACCGCCGGTGGCCGAGTGCCACGCCGCCCTGGCTCCAGAACCCGCCGCCGTCCGGGCCGCGGTCGTTCATCGTCTCGTTCATC
>DASSMB010000168.1:0-15282 GCA_035689095.1 Rubrobacteraceae bacterium
TATCGCCAGTTCCCGGAGTTCCTCCGCGCTCCCGATCACGACCGTCGCGCCGGACTCTGTCCGCCAGATGGGGAGCGGCGTGCCCCAGTAGCGCTCGCGGCTTAGGGCCCAGTCTATGTTGTTCTTCAGCCAGTCTCCGAATCGGCCCCACTTTATGTGGTCGGGGACCCAGTTGATCCCCTCGTTCTCCGAGAGCAGGTCATCCAGCACGGCCGTAGTCCGGGCGTACCAGGCCTTCTTGGCGTAGTAGAGGAGCGGCGTCCCGCATCTCCAGCAGTGCGGGTAGGCGTGCTCGTAGTCCTCCGCCCGGAACAGCAACCCACGCTCACGAAGCTCCTCGACCAGTCCCTTGTTGGCGTCCTTCACGAACTGCCCGGCGAACGGCCCGACCCGCTCGTCGAACGTGCCGTCGGGCTTTACCGGGTGGATGGTCGGCAGCCCGTAGCGCCGTCCGACACGCGCGTCGTCCTCGCCGTAGGCGGGGGCCGTATGGACGAGGCCGGTCCCCTCGGCCGTAGTTACGTACTCGCCGAGCACGACGGTCCACAGGTTCTCCGACTCCTGGACGGGTACGTAGTCGAACGGACGCCGGTACTTCTTGCCCTCAAGGTCGCGGCCCTTCGTCCTGGCGACTATGTGATGGTCTCCCTCGCCTAGCACCTTATCCAGAAGCTCGGTTGCGATCACGAGTCTCTCCCCGTCCACCTCGACGGTCGCGTACTCGACGTTTGGGTGGACGGCGACGGCGGCGTTTGAGATCAGGGTCCAGGGCGTGGTGGTCCAGATGAGGAGGCTGGTATTGTCTTCGTCCGGCGAAGCCAGCGGGAGCCTGACGTAGACGCTCGGGTCCACGACGGGGTCCGGGTACTGCTGGTAGCCGAGGGCCACTTCTGCTGAGGAGAGTGAGGTTTGATCTCTCGGGCAGTGCGCGCTGACCTTGTAGCCTTCGTAGAGCAGGCCCCTGTCGTGGAGTGTCTTGAGTGCCCACCAGACGCTCTGGATGTAGGAGTTGTCAAGGGTCTTGTATGGGTCGTCCATGTCCACCCAGAAACCGAGCCGCTCGCTCATCTTCTGCCAGTCCTCGACGTAGCGGAAGACGGACTCGCGGCACAGCTTGTTGAACTCCTCGACGCCGTAGCGCTCGATGTCGTCCTTGCCGGTGAGGCCGAGTTCCTTCTCCACCTGGAGTTCCACGGGCAGGCCGTGCGTGTCCCAGCCGCCCTTACGCACGACCCGGTATCCCTGCATGGTCTTGTAGCGGGGGATCAGGTCCTTGAAAGCCCTCGCCAGCGCGTGGTGGAACCCCGGCCGGCCGTTGGCCGTCGGCGGTCCCTCGTAGAACACGAAGGGCTGGTCCTCGGGACGGCTCTGTACGGACTTCTCGAACGTCTTCTCCCGCCGCCAGAGGTCCAGCACGTCCTCCTCCAGCTTCGGGAAGTTGACCTGCGGACGAACCTTGTCGAATGCCATGCACGCTCCTCAATATGAAAGCTCCCGTCCCCGGCTAACGCCAGACGGAGCGACGCTTCACTCCACCATAGGGACGGGAGCCCGAAGAGCTCTCGCGGTACCACCCTAATTGCCCGGCTACTCCGGGCCTCTCGCGCGCCGCGGCATAAGCCCCGGCACCCACGCTGTAACGGGCGTACCCGGCCGGTCCTACTAAACGTCTAGGCTTTGCCTTCCGCTTTCGGCCGGCGGCTCTGGGAGGATCTTCTGGCCGTCTCTCGCGCCGGGCTCCACACCGTCCCCGGCTCGCTCTGGCGAGGTCCCACGACCGTACTCGTTCCCGTCGCTGCCTGTAAAGAGCTTTGTAGCCTGGAAAAGGAGGCGTGTCAAGGGTGGGCTATTGAGGATGATCCAGACCTTCCCTCGGATTCGTAACTATTGTGTAAGAACTCTGTAAGAACCGGGTGTAATACTGAGTATCTGAAGGTGCTCAGAGCTAGTCGAGAGTATTGGAGTGACAGTCGTGAGCAGTAGGTTGCGGGCGGGAATAGCGGGAGCGGCGGGGGCGGTGGTGGCGTTTGGCCTCACGGAGCTGGTACACGGGCTCTTCGAGCGCATACCGTCGATATTCGTCTCTCTCGCCCAGGCGGTTATAAAGCTGACGCCGGGCGAGTTCGTGACTCGGGGCATTGAGACCCTGGGCACGGCGGACATCCCGGTGCTGGTGAGCTCGCTGGTGGTCGGAGCTTTGATCGTCGCCGGACTTCTCGGCATTTTGAGCGTCCGGCGTCCACTCGTCGCGCTGCTGGTAGTCGGCGTCCTGGCGGTCATCGCCATAACCGCCGCCTTCGCGCAACCTTTTATCGCGCCCGTCCCAACTATCCTGACCGTCATCGTCTCCCTCTGGGCCGGCTGCACCGTCACCTCGGCCCTGCTCTCGGCTGCCGGTCTCCGTGCCGGGAAGTCCAAATCCGAGACCGCGCCGGCGGGACCGGCCGATGATCCGCGCTCCCCGGTCATGCGTTCGAGAGAGGCGCACTCGGAGGGCGGGATAGCGGTCGGGCGGGGAGGGTTTCTGCTCTTGAGTGGAGGAGCCGCCGCCGCGGGACTCGCGGCCGTGGGAGCGGGCCGGTTGCTCGCCGGACAGAACGCGCCGGAGGCAGCCGCCCCCAGGAAGCTGAAGCTCCCGGAAGCTCCGAAGCCCGCGTCGAACAAGTCTTCCGCGAAATCCAAAGAAGACGGCGCGCAGAAGGTCGCCGTAAAGCACCAGACGCTTCCGCCACCGGACCCCAAAGCCTCGCTCGACGTGCCGGGGATGCCGCCCCTGATCACGCCGGCAAAGGACTTCTATCTCATAGACACGGTCCTTCAGTCGCCGCGCATAGACGTCAATACCTGGAAGCTCTCCGTGAAGGGCGCCGTGGATAACCCCGTCGAGTTCTCCTATAAGGACCTGCTCGGCATGTCCACCCGCGAGGTGGATGTAACGCTCTCGTGCGTCTCCAACGAGGTGGGGGGAGGTTTGATCTCGAACGGCCGCTGGACCGGAGTCCTGCTCTCGGACGTCCTCAAAGAGGCCGGAGTGAGCCGGGATAAGATCTCCCGCGCCTCCCGCCAGCTCGTGGGCCGCAGCGTGGACGGCTGGACCTCGGGCTTCAAGACGGAGATCGCGCTGGACGGCCGCGAGGCCCTCGTCGCCTTCGGCCTGAATGGCTCGGAGCTTCCCATCAAGCACGGCTACCCGGTGCGGCTGGTGGTGCCTGGGCTGTACGGTTACGTTTCGGCGACGAAGTGGATCACCGAGATAGAGCTCACGAACTGGAACTTCGACGCTTACTGGATCCAACGCACCTGGTCCAAGGAAGGTCCCATCAAGACCCAGTCTCGCTTCGACACCGTGAAGGACGGCGATAACCTCTCCGCCGGCAAGGTCCAGGTCGGCGGCGTCGCCTGGGCCCCTCACCGCGGCATCTCGAAGGTCGAGGTCTCCACCGATGGCGGCTCCTCCTGGAACGAGGCCCGCCTCGCCAAACAACTCGACATAGACACCTGGCGCCAGTACGTCTACGACTGGGACGCCAGACCCGGCGACTACACACTCCAGGTCCGCGCCACCGACGGCGACGGCCAGACCCAGACCTCGCAGACAGCCCCTCCACACCCATCCGGAGCCACCGGATACGACACGATCCAGGTCTCCGTCGCCTGAGAAAGCTCTACCGTGCTAACCTTCTACCGAAACTTGAGCTTTAGGACGAAAATGCGCCGTAACGTATCGGCAAGCACCAAAATGGGGTTCTGTAATCAAAGTGTTTCCTCTACGTAACTTAACCGTAACATCCTGGCAATGGAAACGTAACAGCACCCAGGTATATTGCGTTTAACCGAGCCCCGGCCGGTGGGACGTTCCCCCCTCCAGATCCCATCGGTCGGGACGGTCTTTTTGACAGTTCCTTTCAGACCTGTTCCAGTGTGGGCTACATCCGTATTACTCTGGTGCGTTAATGAAGGTTAACAAACTACACTCCTTCGAAATCCCTCCGTCCGAGGCCCGCCAACTCCAGGTAGACCTTGCTCCGAAAGTGGCTCGGGGGCCGACGCTGGACCTCGGGAGCGTGAGGTATGTCGCGGGCACGGACGTTTCGACACAGGGAGAAAAGGGCTATGCCGCCGTCGTCGTTCTGGAATTTCCGGGGCTCTCGGTCGTCGAGGCTCGGGGGTTCGAGGCGCCTCTGGAGTTCCCGTATGTTCCGGGGCTGCTGTCCTTCCGGGAGATGCCGTCCCTGATCGGAGCGCTGGAGCTTGTAGAGACTCCGGTGGACGCCATTATCGTGGACGGGCAGGGGTACGCCCATCCGCGGCGGATGGGGATCGCGTCGCACCTGGGGCTGTTCGTGGACGTGCCGACGGTGGGGTGCGCCAAGAGCGTCCTCGTTGGGAAGTACGAGGAACCGGGAAGCGAGAAGGGAAGCGTTACGGACCTCGTGCATCGTGGCGAGGTGGTCGGGAGGGTGGTCAGGACGCGGGACCGGGTCTCGCCGGTCTACGTGTCCGCGGGGAACAGGATAGACCTGGAGAGCGCGGTAGACCTGGTGCTTTCCTGCTGCCCGAAGTACCGGCTGCCGGAGACCACCCGGCAGGCGCACAACGCCGCCAACCGGCTGCGGCGTGGGGAGGCTGTAGGGGACCTACTGGCGTAGCGTCTACGGGCGTAGCGCCGGTGCTAAATCAGTGTTAACTTACTCGCATTGCATCCAGGTGGACAAATACTTCGTAAAAAGTAAGTGAGGCAGTAAGAACAATCGCGGGTTTCGTGAAAGGGGCTTGATTTGGCACCGGATAAGAGCATAGGGGCGATCAGCCGCAGGGACTTTCTGAGGTTGAGTGGTGTGGGGCTCGCCGGGGCCGCCCTGATAGGCGTGGCCGGCTGCGGCGGTGGCGGGACCATCTCCGGCGGTCAGGGCGGTTCCGGTGGCGGCGGTGGCAACACCTTCATCTTCGGACGCGGGGGCGACTCGGTTACGCTGGACCCGCCGCACACCACGGACACCGAGTCCTCCAAGGTTACGCGCCAGATCTTCGACGGGCTCCTGGACTTCGCGCCGGAGAGCACGGACGTCGCGCCAGCGCTGGCGACCGAGGTCCCGAAGCCCGAGAACGGCGGCAAGGAGTACACCTTCAAGCTGCGCAAGGGCGTCAAGTTCCACGATGGCGCGCCGTTCAACGCGGACGCCGTCGTCACCAACTTCGAGCGGTGGCGGTTTACGAAGAACCCGCTGCACAAAGGTGGCGGCAGCCAGGGCGGAGACTTCTCCTACTATCAGGCGCAGTTCAACGGCTTCGACGATGACTCGATCATCAAGAAGGTCGAGGCTGTGGACGACTACACGGTGAAGATCACGCTCGGCGAGCCCCAGGGACCGTTCCTGCGGAACATCGCCATGAGCAACTTCACGATGGCCTCCCCGAAGGCGCTCAAGAAGGACGTCGAGAACTTCTGGCAGAACCCGGTTGGGACGGGACCGTTCAAGTTCGTGAAGTGGGACAAGGGCTCCGAGGTCCAGTTGGAGAAGAACCCCGACTGGTGGGGGACGGACCTGCCCGCCTCCGAGGGTGGCGGCGGACCGAACGTGGACAAGGTGGTTTTCAAGTCAATCCCGGACAATACCTCGCGGGTGGCGGCGCTAAACGGCGGAGACCTCTCCGCTGCCGACGGCCTGACCCCGGACGACATCCCGACGGTAGAGGACGGCCAGGGGCTGAAGATCGACTACCGGCCGCCGCTGACCATCGGGTATCTGGCGATGAACACCCAGAAGAAGCCGTTCGGCGATCCCAAGGTGCGCCAGGCCATAAACTACGCCATCGACATGGAGAAGATCACGAAGGCCTTCTTCGGGGATACCGGGCAGGTCGCCTCGACCTACATGCCGCCGACCGTCCCGTTCTTCGACAAGAGCATCAAGCCCTATCCGTATGACCCGGACAAGGCCAAGCAGCTTCTGAAAGAGGCCGGCCAGGAGAACCTGGAGACCGAGCTGTGGTATATGCCGATACCGCGTCCGTACATGCCGGACGGCAAGGGCATCGCGCAGGTCATGCAGAACGACCTGGAGAAGATCGGCATGAAGATCAAGCTCCAGACCTTCGAGTGGGGGACCTACCTGGACAAGACGGGCCGGGGCGAGCACCCGATGGCCCTGCTGGGCTGGACGGGCGACAACGGCGACCCGGACAATTTCCTGAACGTGCTCCTCTCCAGCACGACCGCCACCAAGACGGACGCGCTCAACATCGCCTACTACAAGAACCCGGAAGTAGACAAGATCCTCAAGGACGCCCAGGGGAGCATAGACCAGAGCGAGCGCCAGAAGCTCTACTACCAGGCTCAGGAGATGCTCGTGAAGGACGCTCCGTGGGCGCCGATAGCCTACGCGAAGGTCCCCGTCGGCCTGAAGAAAGACGTTTCGGGCTACCAGCCGAGCCCGACCGGCGGCGAGTCGTTCAACAACATCTCCCTCGGCGGCGGCAAGTAAGGGCGGGATCAGGGAGCGGGCCGTTCTTCGGCCCGCTCCGAGTTCTTATAGGAGGTTGGGGCTCTGTTAGAGTTTGTGGGACGGCGGCTCATCCAGATCATCCCCGTTCTGCTGGGGGTATCCATCCTCGTCTTCTTCATGGTGCGAGCTATCCCCGGAGACCCCGCGCAGCTACTCCTGGGTCAGAACGCGACCGAACAGCAGGTGCAGCAGCTCCGGGCCAAGCTCGGCCTGGACAAGCCCCAGGTAGTGCAGTACGCGGTCTTCCTGAAAGACGCCGCCACCGGAGACCTGGGCGACTCCATCGTGACGGGCCGCTCCGTGACGGCGGAGCTGGCGGCGAGGCTTCCGGCGACGGTAGAGCTCACGGCGTTCGCGATGCTCATAGCGGTCATCGTCGGGGTGCCGGTGGGGGTGATCAGCGCGGTCAAGCAGTACTCGTTGCTGGACAAGATCGCCTCGGTGTTCGCGCTCACCGGGATCAGCATGCCCATCTTCTGGCTGGCGATGATCCTGATCGTCATCTTCGCCGTGAACCTGCAGATCTTCCCGTTCCCCGGACGATTAGGTAGCGACACTTCCATCTCCGCGATCACCGGCCTGGTGCTCGTGGACTCGCTGCTCACGCTCAACTTCTCGGGTTTCTGGGACGGGCTGATGCACCTGATCCTTCCGGCGCTCGCGCTCGGCACAATCCCGATGGCGGTCGTCACCCGCATGACGCGGAGCAGCATGCTGGAGGTCATGAACGAGGATTACGTGCGGACGGCGCGGGCGAAGGGCGTCGTGCCGTGGCGCGTAATCTTCAAGCACGCTCTCAGGAACGCCATGCTCCCGACGGTCACGGTCATCGGGCTTCAGGTGGGGCTCCTGATGGGCGGCGCGGTCATAACGGAGACCATCTTCGCCTGGCCGGGGGTCGGCCAGATCGCCTACCAGTCCATCAACCGCCGCGACTACGCCATGATCCAGGGCGTGGTCCTCTACGGAGCCCTGATATTCATACTGATCAACCTGCTGGTGGACGTGCTCTACGCCGTCCTCGACCCGAGGGTGAGGTACTAGAGTGGCCGAGGCGAGCGCTGGCGTAACCGTCACCACCGGAGAGGTCCGGGCGCGGAGCCGCCGCGAGGACTTCCGGCGAGCGTTCTTGGGCAACCGTCTCGCGGTCTTCGGGGCCGTGGTGCTGGCGTTGTTCATCCTGATGGCCGTGTTCGCGCCGTTTATAGCGCCCTACGACCCGCTGGAGCAGGAGATAACCTCCAAGTTCGCGCCGCCGAGCGGGAAGCACCTGCTGGGGCAGGATGAGATCGGCCGGGACGTACTCTCGCGCATCATTTATGGCGCCAGGATCTCGCTGACTGCCGGTCTCGCGGCGGTCGCCATCTCGACCGTCATGGGGACCGTGGTCGGGGTGATCGCCGGGTTCTTCGGCGGCTGGCTGGACTCTGTTCTGATGCGGATCATGGACGTGATCCTGGCGTTCCCGAGCATCTTGCTAGCCATCGTGATCGTCACGATCCTCGGGCCGAGCCTGCCAAACGCGATGCTGGCCGTCGGTATCGTCTTTATCCCGCAGATGGCTCGTGTGGTGCGCTCGGCGGTCATAACCATCCGGGAGCGCGACTACATAGAGGCCGAGCGGGCGATAGGGGCGGGGAACGCCCAGATCGTGTTCTCCGGCGTCTTGCCGAACAGCTTGGCGCCCCTGATCGTGCAGTCCACCCTCACGCTGGCGACCGCGATCCTGGACGTGGCGGCGCTCTCTTTCCTGGGACTCGGCGCGCAGCCGCCCTCGCCGGAGTGGGGCGCTATGCTGACCGACGCCTTCAAGAGCGGCTACAGCGTCTTTATCAACGGCCAGCACGCCATCCTCTTCCCCGGCATCGCCATCGCTCTCTCCGTGCTGGCGGTGAACTTCATCGGGGACGGGCTGCGCGACGCGCTGGACCCGCGCCGCCGGCGCTAGAGCCTTCGCCGCTCCCCGCCGGAGGGTGAACAAAGCCGCTATTTGATACCGTCTTGTAATCCTTTTGCGGTATCATAGGTCGCCGTGAGATCCAGGCGTTTCGGGTCGTGGACCCGCACCAAAGGGAAGACCGTTTATTATCGGCGGCGGCGCTGGTCCGGCCGGAGCGTCCTGGTGCTCTTCGGGACGGCCCTGATCCTGCTCTCCGTCGGCATGCTGCTCTCCGGCTTCCACATCCTCGGCGGCTCGCTTCCGGCTCCGAAAGACGAGAGCCTGCGCCTCACGGTCCCGAAGATGCAGCGCGTCAAGAACGTGCCCGTCTACACCGCGGCCTCCAGCGACACCGCGAAGCTAGACGCCGGGGCCATCCATCTCAAGGATACCGGCTACCCGTGGCAGGCGGGCTCGAACGTCTACATAGCCGGACATCGCCTCGGCTACGCGCGGACCGGCAGCTTCCTGCTCTTCTACGACCTGAACCGGCTGCAAGACGGTGATACGGTAGTGCTCAAGGATACCGAGGGGCGCAAATACATCTACCGGGTCTTCAACGAGGTCGTGGTCGCACCGGATGACCTCTCCGTCACGAAGCCCATCGCCGGCAAGAGCGTCGTCAGCCTGCAGGCCTGCACGCTCCCGGACTACTCGCACCGCCTGATCGTGCAGGCCGAGCTTATAAAGACCGTCGAGCAGCCGGCGCCGCAGGCCAGCTCCGGCTAACGCTTATCGCTCCTCACGGGCGTAGGGGACGCCGAGGGCGGCGGGCGCGCCGAGGCGCTTGCGGGCGCTGGATGCGGATAGGGCCACGAGCACCAGGATCGTCAGCAGGTAGGGAAGCATCGAGAGGAACTCGGCGGGTATGATGTTCACCCCGGCGGCCTGCAGCGCGAAGTTGGCGGCGAGAGCGGCGCCGAAGAGGTAGGCGCCGAGGAGCGCCCGCCAGGGACGCCACGCGGCGAAGACGACGAGGGCCAGCGCGATCCAGCCGATCCCGGCCGTCGTGCCCGCGCCGCTCCACGACGGGACCCGCGCCAGGATCTGGTACGCGCCCCCGGCCCCGGCGAGCAGCCCCCCAATAATGACGTGCGCGTAGCGCAGGCGGGCCACGCTCAGGCCCATCGCGTCGGCCGTCTCCGGCGACTCTCCGCACGCTCGCAGCGCGAGCCCTGTCCGCGTGCGCGTCAGGTAGAAGGCCGCGAGCGCGACGACGACCCAGCTAACGTAGACTAGCGGGTCCTGGTCGAAGAGGATCTTCCCGAGAACCGGTATCTCCGCGAGGCCGGGTATGCGGAAGTTAGTGACGCCCGGTTTCAAGGGGTCTCCCTCGATGGGATTGCCGAGGAAGGTGGCGAGCCCGGTCCCGAAGATGACGAGGGCGAGGCCGCTGACGATCTGGTTGGCCCGCATCGTGACGCTGAGGAAGGCGTGCACCAGCGCCAGTCCGCCGCCCGCGAGTGTCCCGGCGAGGAGCCCGACCAGAGGGCTGCCGGAGGCGTCGGCCGCCAGGAAGGCGGTTACGGCCCCGAGGAGCATCATCCCCTCCACGCCCAGGTTGAGGACGCCGGACCGCTCGGCCAGTATCTCGCCGACGGCGGCGAAGACGAGCGGCGTCCCGGCAGAGACGGCGGCCGCCAGCGTAAGCACCCAGACGGCGTCGTTCACGGTTTCGTTCCCTCGATCAACTCGTCCGGCAGGCCGCGGCGGACGCGCAGACGGTAGCGGATAAACAGTTCACCGGCAAGGGCGCAGAGCAGGATCGCGCCCTGCAACATGTACGAGACCTCGACCGGAACCCCGGCGCCCCCCGGAATGCTCTGCAAAGCTGTCCCCGCGTTCTGCAAACCGCCCAGCAGGATCGCCACCGCGACCACGCCGAACGGGTTGGACCGGGCCAGCGCCGCGACGATGATGCCCGTGTAGCCGAAGTTCACCGCGAGGCCGTTCGGGTCTAGAGTATGCGCGATCCCTGCGACCTCGCCCGCTCCGGCGAGTCCGGCCAGAGCGCCGGAGGTGAGCATTACTATGATGATGGTGCGTCGCACGGAGATGCCCGCGTAGCGCGCCGCGCCGGGCGAGTCGCCGACGACCCGCACGTCGTAGCCGAAGCGGGTGCGGGAGAGCAGGACCCAGAGCACCACCGCCGCGAGCAGGGCCACGGCGAGGCCGAGATGCACCCGCGTGAGCGTGACAACGGGAAGGAACGCCTCCTCCGGGATCGGCTTCCCCTGCGGGAAGTTGGTCGTCGTCGGGTCGCGCCAGTAGGAGGCGGAGCCGTAGATCAGGTAGCGCATCAGGTACAGGGCGACGAAGTTCAGAAGGAGCGTCGTGATGATCTCCGAGGTCCCGAGCCAAGCTCGGGCGAGGGCTGGAGGTAGTATCCACAGCGCGCCGCCCACCGCTCCGAAGATGAACACGATGATTATCGCGAGTGGGTTCGGCAGTCCCGGCGTCAGGGCGAGCGCGGCCCAGGAACCGAGGATCGCGCCGACGTAGAGCTGTCCCTCCGCCCCGATGTTGTAGAGCTGCATCCTGAACGCCACCGCCGCCGCGAGCCCGGTCAGGATGAGCGGTATCGCCACCGCGAGCGAGTCGGTGATGCCGTAGAAAGAGAGGAACGCCGCCCGGAACATCTCGGTGTACACGGCGAGCGGGGACTTGCCGGTGAGGGAGAGGAAGACCGCGCCCAGCAGGAGCGCCGCCACGACCGAGAGGACGGTGACGAGCGCCCGGTGCCCGCGGCGGGTTTCGAGGCGGCGTTCGAGTCGAACCTGCATATCAGTGTCCGCCGGTGTCGGAGCCGGCCATAGCCAGGCCCAGGTCTTCCACGTCCGCGTCCTCGCCGATCGTCTCGTAGACGATGCGGCCCTCGTAGAGGACCAGGATCCTATCGGAGAGGGAACGCACCTCGTCCAGGTCCTCGGAGATGAGGAGCACCGCGCACCCGGCCCGCCGCCTTTTGTCCAGGATCTCCCGCACCGCCTGCGTCGCCCCAACGTCGAGGCCGCGGGTGGGGGAGGCCACGATGATGACCTCCGGACCGTCGGAGAGCTCGCGGGCCAGGAGCGCTTTCTGGGCGTTGCCGCCGGAGAGGCCGCGCGTTGCGGCGTCGGGGCCGGGAGCCCGGATCCCGAACTGCTCTATAGCCTCGCGGGCCGTGCCTTCCATCTCCTTGCGCTTTAGGAAGAACGGCCTCGGATGCGTGAGCAACAGGTTCTCGGAGATGGAGAGCGACGGCGCGAGCCCCGTACCCAGCCGGTCCTCCGGGACGTAGGCGAGCCCCGCCCGCCGCGCCGCCTTCGGTCCCTTGCCGGTCGTGTCCACGCCGCGCACCACGACCCGTCCCGACGACGGCGTCCGCATCCCGGCAGCTACCTCGGCGAGCGACCGCTGTCCGTTACCCGCGACCCCCGCCACGCCGACCACCTCCCCGGCCCGCACCTTCAGGCTCACGTCCCGGAGCGGCACGGTGTCGCCCTCGCCCTCGGCGTTCAGGTTCTCGAGTTCGAGGAGCGGTTCGCCCGGTGCTGCCTCGGCGCGTTGTACGGAGAGGTCCACGTCGCGGCCGACCATCGCGCGAGCGAGGGAGCGGCGGTCGGAGAGGGCGGTCTCGGCGCGGGCGACGACGTGTCCGTCGCGCATGACGGTTACGTGGTGGGAGACGGCGAGGACCTCGGAGAGCTTGTGGCTGATGAAGATGACGGACTTGCCCTCGGCGGCCATCGCGTTCACGGTCTCGAAGAGATTCTCGGACTCCTGGGGGGTGAGGACGGCGGTCGGTTCGTCCAGGATCAGGACATCCGCGCCCCGGTAGAGCATCTTGACGATCTCCACGCGCTGCTGCTCCCCGACCGACAGGTTCCCGACCCGCGCCCGGGGGTGAACGGGCAGACCATATTTCTCCCCCAGCTCCGCGACGGTCTTCTCGGCGCGGCGGGTGGAGAGAAGCATCGGCTGGCGCGGATCTCCGAGGACGACGTTCTCTGCCACGGTGAAGCGCTCGACGAGGCGGAAGTGCTGGTAGACCATGCCGACGCCGCGCGCCAGGGCGTCGCGCGGGCTGCCGAAGTGGACGGGCTCGCCGTCTATGCGCACCTCGCCCTCGTCGGGGCGGTAGAGGCCGGCGAGGATGGAGGCCAGGGTGCTCTTGCCGGCTCCGTTCTCGCCGAGGATGGCGTGCACCTCGCCGCGCTCCACCGAGAGGTCCACCCTGGCGTTGGCGATCACGCCGGGGAAAGCCTTGGAGACGGCCCTCGCCTCGACCGCCGGCGGCGCGTCCGGCACGGGGTACTACTCCGCGTTCTTCGGGATCTTACCTATGACGCCCTCGACCAGATAGTCCATCGAGAGGAGGTCGTCGAGCGAAGCCTTCTCGCCCTTCGGGATGCGGACCTTGCCGTCCTGGTCCTTTACGGGACCCTGGAAGGCGTGGAACTTGCCGTCTATGGTGGCCTGCTTCTTCTCCTCGATCATCTTCCGGGTGTCCTCGCTGACGGACTTGCCGAACGGCGCGAGCTGCACGAGGCCGTCATCCATGCCCCCGTAGTACTGCTCGGTCTTCCAGGTGTCGTTGAGGACCTGCTTGGCGGTCTTTATGTAGAACGGTCCCCAGTTCCACATCGGTCCGGTGAGCCAGGCTTCGGGGGCGAACCTTTTCATGTCGTCGTTGAAGCCGACCCACTTGTCGTTGGCATTCTGGGCGACCTTGCCGGCGGCGGGGCTGTCCTGCTGCATCCCGATCACGTCCACACCGGAGTTCGTGAGCCCCTGGGCGGCCTGCTTCTCCTTGTCCGGGTCGAACCACGTCGAGGTCCACACGACCTGCATCGTCGCCTTCGGGTTGACGGAGCGGGCGCCGAGCATGAGGGCGTTGAGGCCCCGGATGACCTCCGGGATGGGGAAGGGGGCGAGGTAACCCATCTTGCCGTCCTTCGCCGCCTTGCCCGCCGCGATGCCGGCCAGGTAGGAGGCCTGCTCCGCGCCCCCGGCGTAGGTGCCGAGGTTCTTGGCGGTCTTGAAGCCGGTGGCGTGCATGAAGACGGTGTCCGGGTACTTCTTGGCGGCGGCGAGCATCGAGTCCATGTAGCCGAAGCTGGTCCCGAAGATGAGCTTGTTACCCTTGCGGGCCAGGTCTTCGAAGGTCCGCTGCGCCGTCGCGCCCTCTGGCACGTTCTCGACGAAGCTGGTCTCGACCTTGTCTCCGAGCTCTTTCTGGAGCATCTTGCGGCCGTCGTCGTGGCGGGTAGTCCAGCCGGCGTCGCCGGTCGGGCCGATGTACACGAAGGCGACCTTCAGCTTGTCTCCCGAGCCGCCGCCGGAGGAGCCGCTCCCTCCACCGCTGCTGCACGCGGAGAGGAGTCCGCTCGCGCCGATGGCGCCTAGGGTCAGGCCGGCGCCGGCGAGGAACTGGCGGCGGGTCTTGAGGTTGGGGTTGTTCGTCATCATACCTCCTGTGGGACGTCTAGCTCTTCGAGCCATTTTTGAAAGGCAACTATAGGAAGGTCCGCGGGCCTCACGTAGAGCATCATACGCGAGGAGAGAGGGGGGAGGAGCCAGGGACGCTGGCTCTCGACTATGGGGCGGTCCTGCTCCAGTATGGTGTCCTGAAGACTCTCATACTCAGGGTCGCGGGCTGGGTCCCGGTCAAAGGAACGGGCCTGGCGCGAGAAGATAAGGGAGCGGTCGTGCGCGATGGGGGAGGCGACCTGCCAGATCACATACACACCAGCCGCGCTCTCCTTGACGAGCCGGATGCTCGTAGCCGTCACGTAGTTCGTATACGTGACCTTCTCTAAAGCGCCCGCGCCGCCGTTCGAACTGATGGTGTCGTTGGCCGGCTGCATCATGTCATAGGTGGAGACGAGGTACTCGCCCTCCCGGTAGACCCGGTGGTCCGGCGGCTCGGGATGCGCGGGGTCTCCGAGTATCCCCGGATGCACCCACGGGAAATGCGTGTCGTCCAGCGCGGCCATCACGATGCGCGGCGCGCTCGCCCGCCACGGGCCGTAGGTGCGCAGCGGTCCCTTGTGGACCTCCGGATCGTCGAACTCGGGGAGCGCCGGTATCTCATGCTCCGGCTCCTCGTCGAGACAGACCCAGATGAGGCCATACTGCTCGCGAGTCGCATAAGAACGCACCCGCGCCTCGCGGGGTATGGCCGCGCCGCGCCGAGCGGGGATGTCCACGCAGCGGCCCGACCTGTCGTAGCTCCAGCCGTGGTACGGGCAGCGCAGGTGGGAGCCACCTTCCACGACCTGCCCACCGGAGAGCGCCGCGCCCAGGTGCCGGCAGACGTCGTCGAAGGCGGCGGCTTCTCCCTCCAGCCGCGCCAGGACCAGTCCGCGTCCCAGCAGTTCGATAGCGACCGGGCCGTCCCCTAGCTCGGCGGAGGGAACGACGGGGTGCCAGAACGGTTCGAGGCTGGCATGATATGCCTCTATCGCCTCGTTCGCTCCCCGTAACTGCTGCAAGAAACCTCCCTGACGGCTGTAACGACTGGACGTATCTTTTGCGAAAGATACCAGGAAAAGATACCGTCTGTCACGCGCCAACTCTTTGTGCAAAAGGCCAGGATTCATCGCGGAAGAACTGTCCCGTGGTATAGAGCAAAAGGGCGAGTTGCGTGATCGAGGAACCGGACCTCCGAAGGGCGTATCCTTCTGGCTGTGGGCTTCTACAGAGGAGGTTTCGGAGATGGCGGAGCGCAGACCTTTATACGAGATGACCCGGACGCTCGCGGCAACGGCGCGGGGGGAGGAGCCGGCGGATCTGGTCGTGCGGAACGGCACGCTGGTGAGCGTCACCTCCGGCGAGATAGTGCCGGGGATGAGC
>DASSMB010000169.1:0-13406 GCA_035689095.1 Rubrobacteraceae bacterium
AAGTTCTCCGGGCGCCTCTTCGCCGGGCTCGAGTACGCGGCGGTGCTGGGACGGCAGGCCGGGTTCGAGGTAGAGACCGCTCATACCGGAGACCTCTTCATGCTCCGGGTGGCCGCCGGGCCGGGCTCGGAGGCGGGCGCCAAGTTCGGGCTACTGCCGGGCGCCGCCGCCGAGACTGACGAGGACTTGATGCACGAGGAGTTGAGCCGCTACAGCCTGGACCCTTCCGGCTACTCGGGACGTCTTCTCGGATGGTCCGAGGCCGCCGGAGAAGACGCCTGTCAGACCTTCGCCGTCTACCGCGACGGCGTCTGGAAGACAAAGGGCCTCTTCGTGACGAAAGCTCGCGGTAAGGTGGACGACCCGGATGAAGTGCTCAACGGCTTCTCCCTGCGGATATTCGGGCGTCTCGTGGATCTAGCCTCCCTCATCGGCGGCGCGGGAAAGAGTTGGGCGGACGAGCCATACGCTTTCCGGGATCTCGCCGGCGGCAGGCCCTTCCCGACACAGGTACGCTTTCCTCGCTAACTCTTCAGCCCTCGAACTCGCGCACGGAGCGCACGGCGTACGCGGCGGCGCTTGGAGCCCCATCAGGTAGAAGCAGGTTGTGATGGATCAGCTCCTCGAACGCTTCGGCTATCTCTTCGTCTTTGCGGCCCTTCACAGCGGAGCGGAGGTCGCGATAGTTGATCTGGCCGTGTCCCAGGTACGAGCAGAGTCCGGCATAGAGGACGCGGGCGGCGGGGGAGAGGGGTAGCGTCCAGACCTCCGGCTCGTACCAGAACGCCCCGATCCCGGCGGCGTTCTCCGGGCGCTCGCCGCGAGCGTCCGAGAGCAGCGTGACCTCCGGCAGATCCCGCGGCACTACAGGATCGTGCGGACCGTCTCGCCGACGGTTGGGGTGTGGATCTTATGGCTCGGCGCCAGGCGGAAGGCGAGGTCGCTGATGCGCCTGCGGGAGCCGTGGATCAGGATGATCTGCTTCGGCGAGAGCTTCTCTGTTATGCCGAGCAGGTCTTCCTGCGTGCAGTGCGCCGCGAAGCTGACCCGCTCGACTCGCCACTGCTCCTCTTCGCCGACGGCCTTGTGGGCGCCGTAGGATGCGGCGGCGTTGGACGGCAGGATCACGGCGTTCGTGGCGTCTTTCTCCAGGCGGCGCCGGTAGAACGCGCTCGCTCCACCCTGCATCGTGACCGGCGAGGCGATGATGGCGCACGGGTTCGTCAGGATCCGCTCCCGCGCCCGGTCATCGTTGGCGACGGCCCGAATGTTCTCGGAGAAGAATAACTCTCTGGGGTCCGAGTGCTGCAGGTAGGGCTTCATGTAGCCGAGTTGCTCGGCGTAGAGCCTCTCTGACGTGGTCACCACCGAGCCGTCCACGTAGATGAACACGTCACGGTCGAGCCCGTACTCCCTGCCGTAGTGCTTGAGGCCGAGGATGATCTCCTGCGCCTGTCCGAGGGCGTAGGTCGGTATGAGGACCGTCCCGTCCCGCTCCAGGATCGTGTCGTTGATGACCTCGATCATCGTGTGGATAGACTCGGAGAAGGGCTGAGGTCTCTGGTCCGCGAGCGTGGCCTCCATGATCAGGAGGTCTATGTCCCTGACCTCTGGCAGCTTGGCCGACGGTATGGAGAAGTGGTCTTCCATGCAGATGTCGCCGGTGTGGAAGACTGTCGCTGAACCAGATCGCAGCAGCACGCTGGCCGCCCCCAGTATGTGTCCGCTCTCCGTGAGCGTTATCTTCGTGTCCCCGACGCTGATGGGCCTGCCGAACGGCACGGGCACGAGCCGTTTGCCGACCTCATGGATCGGGGCTCCTCCCGGCAGACCGCCGCCCATTGCGGCGTGATCGTTTAGCGCGGCGACGATCAGCCGCGCCGACGGCGGCGTGCAGTAGATGGGAAGGTCCGGCCGGTCCCGGACCAGCACCGGCAGGGCCCCGCAGTGATCCAGGTGCGCGTGCGTTATAACCGCCGCGTCGAGACCGTCGAGCGATCCAAAGTCCGGCGTGGCGGGACCCCGGCCGTCCGGCTTTATACCGGCGTCCACCAGCACCCGCGTCCGCCCGAAGTCCAGCAGGTGGCTGCTGCCACCGACCTCTCCCGCCCCGCCCAGAGCCCGGAACGAGAGTGTCGGCCGCGTCCTTGCCCGGGCCGTTTCTACGACGCGACCGCCGGCAAGCCCGTTCGACAGGGTGCTAGCCGGGACTCTACGTAGCTCCGTCGGGTCCGCTGGAGAAGACTCCGATTCGTCAGAGTCTTCTCCCTGGCGGCTCTTGGCCGCCCGCGATCTGGATCCGGGTTTGCGCGGCTCCCGGTCTGGAGCGTTCGGAGAGCGGAGGTCGTTATGAGCGTGCAGCACCTTGCCCATGAACTCCAGCAGGCGGGCGGTGTGGTTCGCCGACTCCAGGTCATTCGGCAGGGCGACGACCTCGTTCTTTACCGCCCGCACGAGCAGCTCCCCGAACCCTTCATCCGTGAAGCGGGCGTTCTCCAGGGCGTTCTGGATGCGGTCCCGCTCGGCGGCGACGCGGCCCAGTTCCTCGTGCATCTCCTCTACCCGCACGGCCGCCGTGGAGTACGCGCGGCGCTCGCTCTCCAGCGCCCGCTCCAGGTTGGCGCCGCGCCGCTCTAGCTCGGCGACCCGCTCATTTAGCTGGCTTCTCACATCCAGAGCCGCGGCGGCGCGCTCCTCGGCCTGCCGCACTAGCGTGGAGGCTCCCTCTCGCTCGCCGGTCAAGACCGCTACCTCCTCGGCGAGGGCCGCGGCACGCTCGTTGGCGGTTCGAGAAGTAAAGGAGAGCTTCTCATTCTCTTTCTTCAGGCGTTCTATATCGGCCTTGAGTTCCTGAACGAGAGCGTCTTCGGAAGCCTTCTTCTCGGCCCGCTGGTGCTCGTCTTTCCACGCCTCGATCAGGGCCGCTATCGTCCCGTCTTCCGGTTCGTGTTCGGCGCTCAGGGCCGCGAGAAGCAGACCCTCCGTAGTGTGAGCCCCGGTCAGTTCCTCGATCCTCTCCTTCGAGAAGTTCTCGACGGCGTCGAAGGTCTCGGGCGGTATCTGCTCGTGGATGGCCGTGCGAAAGGCCTCCCAGGCGGCGGCGTCCTGCAGGATCTTGCGCGAGATGGTACGCACCATCTGGGCGCTACCGCCGGTCTTGCGCGTCAGGGCGTCGGCCTGGATGCCTCGTGGCAGCAGCACCTCATCTAGCCCCGGTATGCTCTTACACAGCTCCGCCAGGGCGCGGCGGGTGTCCAGACGGCCTAGACGCCGCTGTAGAAGCTCCTCGGGCAACCCCTCCGGCGGCAGCCGTTTTGCCAGGAGCTTGTCCGGTTCCTTGTCGGAGGCGCCGGCATCAGTTTCTTCGCCTCTGGGTATGGGATCTGACATGGGAACTCCCTCCGGGGATATGAATGTCTCGCAGCGTCTTCATGAGTAAGGATTTTATCATGGCGGCTTCCCGGTCCCGCTCCGGCTTCTTTTTGGGGTACGCTTCGTATAGACTTCACTTATGGGCGAAGCATCGGAGAGAGGTTCAGTGAAAGTCCGGGCGCACTCACCCGGCAGATATCCTATTCTGATCCTGGAGTTGGAGAACGGCGAGCTGGTAGCCGCTTACCACGAGACCGGCTACGACCTGAGCCGGACCAAGTCCGTAGAGAACGATTGGGTGCGCGAGAATGCCATCGGACGCCACAGCTTCGTCGAGGTGGAGCCGCCGGTCGAGGTGTCTCCCTCCGCGCTACGAGATTACGCGCGCGGATTACGCGCGCGATGAGATAACCAGAGAGGTTTAACCTCCCTTTACGGACTTCTTCGCGTCCTTCTTGATCTGGTCTATCCTGTCCTGGACGCTACCGGAGTCTTTCTGCTTCGGTTTAGGTTTCGGGGCGGGCTTCGGAGACGGTTTCGTCGTCTGCTCCGGCGGACCGATGCTGTAGGTGATGAGCACGTAGGTGAGGGGGTCCAGCATCGTGCCCGCCGCCGGGTCCGTGGAGATGACCGTCCCCGCCGGCTTGTTGCTCTGAACCTCCTTGCTCTTGTAGCCGAGACCCGCGTCTACCATCGCCTGCTTCGCCACGTCCACATTCTGTCCGACCACGTCCGGCACGGCGATCTGCTTGGGCCCGGAGCTCAATGTGATGCTCACGGCGCTGCCCGGCTCGACCTCGGCTCCGGGCCTGGGGCTCTGATCTATGACGCCGCCTTTGGCGATCTGACCGTTGTGCCTGCTGCTCTGGCCGCCGAGGACCAGGCCATTGCTCTCCAGAAGGCTCTGAGCCTCCGAGGCCGTGGCTCCGTATGGGATGTCCGGTACCTTGATCTTCTCCGGGCCGGTGCCGACCGTTATCGTGACCTCCGAGCCTACCTTCTCTGTCGAACCGCCCTCCGGGTCCTGCTCTATGATCAGACCCTTATCCGCGTCGGAGCTCTCCTTCTCCTCCGTCTTGACCTTGAAACCGGCGTCCTCGAGCGCGCTCCGGGCGTCATCCTGCTGATCACCCTTGACGTCCGGCACGTCGGCTACCTGGGTGCCGCTGACGACTACCGAGACCTCGGAGCCCTTCTCGACTTTCTCGCCGCTCGCCGGGTCCTGCTCCAGTATGGTCCCAACCGCCTCCTTGCTCTCCCTCCTGTCGTCCTCGACGATCTTCAGGTCCCCGTACTGTCGGCGCGCCTCGTCGAGCTTCAGGCCGGTCAGTTCCGGCACCTTTACCTTCGCCGGCGCCTTGGTCCCTTTCGGTTGACGGGTGGGCGTATCCTGGGAGCCTCCCAGCAGGCCGGTTGCGTAGGCCACCGGGGCCAGAAGCGCCAGCGCGAGGAGGATCAGCAAGAGCGGCGCTATCGAACGGCGTTCCTTGCGCCTCTCGGGGATACGAGAGGGCGGCGGGCCTACCCTGGTTGGCGCGTAGAGCGTCTGGGCCGTCGTTTGAGCCGCCATCATCTGTGTAGTGGCGCTCGCTGGCTGGCGGCCCGCGATAAAGCGCTCCAGGTCCTCAATGAGTTCCGCGGCGCTACCGTAGCGGTCCATCGGGTCCTTCGCCAGCAGGCGCACCGTGATGGCGTTTATGCCGTCCGGTATGGAAGGGTCCATCGCCTTCGGGGGGCGCAGGTGTCCGTTGACGTGCTTCATCGCTATGCCGATGGGCGTATCCGCGTCGTAGGGCAGCTCGCCGGTCAGCATCTCGTACAGGACGACGCCCAGAGAGTACAAATCGCTCGCCGGGCCCACATGTTCGCCCATCGCCTGCTCGGGCGAGATGTAGTGAGCCGTGCCGAGGATGGAGCCCGTCTTCGTCATCGTGGACGATGAGGCGGCGCGGGCTATCCCGAAGTCCGTGACCTTGAGATCGCCGGACTCGGTGATGAGGATGTTGTGCGGTTTTATGTCGCGGTGGATAACTCCGTGTTTGTGGGCTACCTGGAGAGCCTCCGCTATCTGCATCGTCACGGCCGCCGCCGTGCGGGGCTGGAGGGCGCCGCGCTTGAGTATCCTGTCCTTTAGCGTGCCGCCGGGCAGGTACTCCATCGCAATGTAGTAGGTGCCGTCCTCGGACGCTCCGCGGTCGTAGATGGAGACGATGTTCGGGTGCGAGAGAGCGGCGGCGCTCTGCGCCTCGCGGCGGAAGCGTTCGACGAACTCGTCGTCGTCGGCGTAGCGCCCGCTCATCACCTTGAGGGCCACGTCTCGGTCCAGGACGTCGTCGTGAGCGAGATAGACCTCGGCCATGCCGCCCGATCCGAGCTCCCTTACTATCCGGTAACGATTGTCTACTAGCTGCTGCATGAGCCCGGCATTATAACTTCAACCGCCGCCGGTCTTCAGACTGGCCTCGATGATCTGGCGCGCTATGGGCAGCGCCTGCTTCTCTCCGTCGCCCCCGTTCTCGACCAGGACGGCGACCGCTATCTTCGGGTCGTCGGCCGGCGCGAAGGCGATGAACCAGGAGTTCGGGTCCCTCGGAGGGACCTCCGCCGTGCCCGTCTTGCCCGCCACCTTCACGCCCGGAATCTGAGCCCCGGTCGCCGATCCCTCGTCCACGACGCCGACCATCATGTCCTGAAGCGTCAGGGCGGTCTCGCGGTCTATCACGTCCGCGCGGGTGCTCGGAGCCGGTTTGTCGAGGATTATGCCCTCGGGAGAGCGGATCTCCTTGACTATCCTGGGCTCCATCATCCTCCCGTCGTTGGCTATGGCGGCGGCAACGTTGGCGAACTCGAAGACGTTGCTCTGCACCCGGTCCTGCCCGAAGGAGGTCTGGGCCAGGGTCCCGCCGACCATGTCCGAGACCGGGACGCCAAGCGTGCTGGGGTTGATCTCCAGCGGGAAGTTCTCGTAGGTGTCGCCGAAACCGAAGTTTTTCGCGGTGTCGTAGAGCAACTGCGCCCCGATGTCCTCGACGGCGACCTTGGCGAAGACGACGTTTATGGAGAGGGCGAGCGCCTGCGCGAAGGTCACCCGTCCGTAGGAGGCGTCTCCGTAGTTGACGACGGTGTAGCCCGGCGTCTCGTACCTGCCGGAGTCGAAGAAGATGTCCGTCGGTTTCACGCCGGCCTTGAGCGCCGCCGCGGCGGTTATGACCTTCATCACCGAGCCCGGCGTGTAGAGACCCTGGGTCGCCCGGTTGAGGAGTGGTTTGTTCGGGTCCTGCTGAAGCTCCTGAAAGCGCTCGTCTATGTTGTTCGCGTCGAAGGAGGGGTAGGAGACCATCGCCAGGATGTCTCCCGTTTTCGGGTCTATGGCGACCGCCGAGCCCTGCCCGGTGTTGCTCGCGGCGAGCCCGTCGTAGGCGACGCGCTGGAGGTTCGGGTCCAGGGTAAGCTCGACGTTGTTGCCCGCCTGGGGACCGCCGGAGATCTGGTTGATAAGCTCATCCAGGGTCGCGGGGTCCGAGTTCCCGGAGAGGGTCGAGTTCTCCCCGATCTCGATGCCCGTCGCCCCGTACTTGACGCTCCAGTAACCGACGATGTTGGAGTAGAGGTCTCCCTGAGGATAGACCCGGTCGTAGACGGTGCCGGTGGACGTCTCGCGCTTGTCGCTTCGGGCGAGGACCGTCTCCCCGTCACCGGCGAGTATGAGGCCGCGCGGCGCCTCCAGGCTCCGGCGCGTCTGGAGCGAGTTGTTCGGGTTGTTGGCGAGCGACTCGCGCGCGTAGACCTGCCAGTACGCCATCATCGCGACCAGCGCCACGAACCCCGCGACGAACACGTAGAATGAGCGCCTCAGTTGCGCGTTCAAGGCATGTCCTCGTAGGCGTGCTCGTCTCCGTCGGCGCTCTTTCCGGCCTTCTCCGAGATGACCAGCAGAAGCCCCGTCAGGATGAAGTTGCCGACGACCGAGGAGCCCCCGTAGGAGATAAAGGGCAGCGTTATGCCGGTGAGCGGTATCGCCTTCGTCACCCCGCCGACGATGATGAGCGTCTGAAGGGCGAACATGGCCGTCAGCCCGAAGGCCAGGAGCTTCGAGGCGTCGTCGGTGGCTAGAAGAGATATTTTGGTCCCCCGGTACACGAACACGAGGAAGGCCAGCAGTACCGCTGTCGCTCCCAGCAGCCCCAGCTCGCTGGCTATCGCGGAGAAGATAAAGTCCGTCTGCACCTCCGGGATGGTCTGGGCGAATCCCGCGCCGAGCCCCGTGCCGGTCAGGCCGCCCTCGGCGATGTTGAAGAGGCTCTGGACGATCTGGAACCCGCCGCCGTTCGGGTCCTTCCACGGGTCCAGCCATGTCTCGACCCGAACCTGGACGTGACCGAACAGCAGGTACGAGGCGTAGGAGCCGACGCAGAAGAGCAGCCCGCCGAGGATGACGTAGGCGATCCTGCCGGTCGCCACATAGAGCATCAGGAGCGGCACGGCGAAGAACAGGAGACTGCTGCCGAGGTCTTTTTCGAAGACCAGCAGGCCCAAAGAGGCAGCCCACACGAACGCGACCGGTCCGAAGTACTTGAGCGTCGGGATCTGGACTCCGAGGAAGCTGCGGCTGGTGGCCGCGAGCAGGTCACGCTTCTCCGCCAGATAGCCGGCGAAGAAAATTATGAGGGCGAGGCGGGCGAACTCCGAGGGCTGGAAGCTGATCGGCCCGACCCTCAGCCAGAGCTGCGCGCCGTTGACCTCGTAGCCGAAGAAGATCGTCGAGGCTATTAGGACGACGGCGGCGAGCGCGAAGAGGTACTTGTAGTCGAAGAGGCGCCCGTAGTTGCGGAAGAAAAGCACGATAAACAACAGGGTGCCGCTGCCGATAAGGATCCAGACGGCCTGCGTGGTAGCCAGGTTCTCCACATCCGGCACGTCGTAGGTGAGCCGGAAGATCATGACGAGCCCGATCCCGGTGAGTAGCGTCACTATCGGCAACAGGAGTACGTCCGAATGCGGCAGGAATAGCCTGACGGCCAGGTAGAGCGCGAAGAGCGTCCCCGCGTAGTAGGCGCCGTAGATGAGCGGCGGGCTCGTGGCTTCCTGGACGAAGATAAGGGTCGCGAACCCCAGGGTGGTGATAGCGAGGGCGAGGATCATCGGCATGGTGGCGCGCTGGGTCATATCTTGGCCTCTAGCTCCTGAGATCCCGCAGGATCTTCTCGGTCTCGTCGCGCGTGTAGAGCTTGTGCTCCGTGACGTTGTCCCGGTAGGGAGCTTTTATCTCGGATTCCTTTATGTTCGTCCGGCGCCACTCCTCGTTGAGATGTATCCCGAGTGGCGCATACGGCAGCCCTCTGTACGCCACGACCTCGCCCCCGTCGAGGTCCAGGAAGTACCGGCTGCTGCCCCACAGATAGACAGGGGCCAGCGCTATTAGCACCACGAGCACTATCGCCAGCGCCCGCGTCAGGTTTCCCGCCGTGCGGGTGAACCCTTCCCTCGGCCCTTTTCTGCGTCTCTTGGCAGCGCTCTTGGCAGCATCCCGGCGCTCCCTGCGCGATGGAGTTTTTTCACGGGGCGGCTCCGGGGACCTCGTCACGTCCTCCGGGGCGGAGACGGCCTGCATCTCCTGGGTGCCGGAGCGCTCCTCCTGGGGGCTCTGCTTCCTGACGTCCACGACGATGACGGTGATGTTGTCCGTGCCGCCGGCTTCGAGGGCCGCTGTCAGCAGGCGCCGGGCGGGTGTCTCCGGCTCATCCGGGGCGGCTATCAGGATCTCACGGATGCGGTCCTCCGGGACCATGTCCGAGAGCCCATCGGAGCACAGGATTATCCGGTCATTCGCCCTGACTGAGAGCGTCGAGGTGTCCACCTCAACATCTTCGTCGGCCCCGATGGCGCGGGTGATGAGGTTCCTCTGCGGATGGTTGGACGCCTGCGCGCGGGTCAGGTCCCCGCTGCGGACCAGTTCCGCGACGAGCGAGTGGTCCTCGGTGACCGGCTTGAGGTCTCCGTCGCGCAGCAGGTAGGCCCGCGAGTCCCCGACGTGGGCGATCTCCGCGACCGGGTCCCGCTGGGTGCCGGAGAACCGCGCCGCGACGACGGTCGTGCCCATCCCGGAGAGCCTCTCGTCGTTGTGAGCGGCTTCGAGGATGCGGCGGTTCGCCTCTCGGACGGCCTCCTCGAAAGAGTCTCCCGGCTCCATCTCCCTCAGCACGTCTACGGTGATGGAACTCGCGACCTCTCCGGCCTCGAAGCCGCCGATGCCGTCGGCGACGGCGAAGAGCGTCTCGTCCTTGCCGTCTCCTACGAGCAGCGAGTCTTCATTGTTCTTGCGGACCTTACCCGCGTCCGTCACACCGAAGTGTTCCAGGAACAGCATCGCTCCGGCTTATTCCTCGTACCTGAAGGTCGTGGACCCAACCTTCACCTTGTCTCCCGAGCGCAGCGGCGTGGCTCCCACGGTCTTTCGCCCGTTGACGAAGGTGCCGTTCGTGGAACCCACGTCCTCCACGTACAGGAGGCCGCCGTGCCGGGTGAGCATCGCATGTTTCCCGGAGGCGAAGTCGTCGCTCTTGAGCACTATGTCGCTGGCGGAGGAGCGCCCGAGGCTCGTGGTCCCGCTGTCTATCGGGAAACGGGTGCGCGGCGCGATGATGGCCGAGTCCTCGACGATCAACTCCGCGACCGGATCTTTCCCCGGTGGCGGCACGTAAGCCCCGCGTCCGTTCCGCCCCGCGCCTCTGCTGGAGCCGGGCTCGTATGACTCGTCGTCCGGGATGTCGCGCAGGTCCCCGACGCCGCGGCGCACCACGGCATAGATGAACGCGAAGAGCAGCAAGAGCAGCAGAGCCTTCGCCGCGAGAAGCGGCACCTGCAACTCCAGCATCTAACGGCTCCCGGAGGTCCGGTTCTGCCGGGACGTGACTCCACCGGGTTCGCCGGGTTGCTCTCCGCCGGGTCGGCCCCCGCCGGGGCTGTCGCTGTCGCGACGGACGAAGCGGGCCGTGCTCTGGCCAAACGTCAGCTCGTCTCCGTTGTCTATGCGCTCGCGGTCTATGGGAGCGCCGTCCAGGAGCGTGCCGTTGGTGGAGCCGAGGTCCTCGATTATGAAGCCGTTGTGGGCTCGCAGGAGCCGGGCATGCTTGCGGGAGACGTTCGGGTCGTTGATGGTGATGTCGTTCTCCTCGGAGCGTCCGATGCTCCATGGACCCGGTCCGTCGAGCGGGTGCGGCTTGCCGTCCAGCACCAGTTCGACCACCTCCCGCGCCAGCCCTTGCTTCCGGGCGTCCTCGGCTGAGATGGCCGCCGTCCCCTCGATGTTTTGCTCTTCCTCGCCGGTGTCCGTGCGGAAGATGCGCGTCTGGCCCGAGGTGTCCTGGGGCGCGCCCTTCTCGCGGGGGCCGGAGCCGCCGGTAAGCTTGGCGGTGACGCCGAACTCACCGAAGCGCAGGGACTCTTCGGTCTCGAAGCGTATCCTCGGGGGACTCATCAGATGGTAGCTCTTGTTCTGCGCGTGGGTGGAGGCGTATTGGATCAACTCGTCCCGGAGCGAGTCCTTGTAGGCCTGGATGGACTCCGTGTCCGCCTGGGAGAGGTGGATGGTAAAGTCGTTGGGCGCGTAGGTGCGCGATATCGAGACCATCCGGTTCTCATCCATCTGCTTGGTGAGCCCCTTGGCGATCTCCACGGGATGGATCTGACGCCGGAATGCCCGGCCGAAGACGCCCTCTACGAGCGACTCCATCCTCTTCTCTATCTGCTTGAGGAACCCCAAAGAGACTCTAACCTCTCACGCGCGAACCGAGATACCGTACCACCCCGTATATTATAGACGCCAGACCGAGGGAAGTCATAGCCTCCATCAGGGAGTTGCGCGAGGTCGAGATGACGAGCGCGTACGCGAGCGCTCCTCCCCCGGCCGCGAGCACGAGCCCGGTAGCCCACCGTCCCGTCCATTCCGCGACCGAGACCACCCCGGCCATCGCAGCCCAGAGCATCGCTAGCGCCGGAAGCGGCGGATACGCCTGCAGTATGTCCTGCCCCCTCTGTATGAGTTCCATCGGGGCGAGCGCCCCCGGCACTTTCTGGAACGGGACGCCGAAGTAGGGGAGCACTCCGTCTCCAATGGTCAGGTCGTAGCAGATGAGCGTGGCGGCGCCCATGGCCGCGGAGACGCACGCGCCCACGGGACGCATGAGATACCCGAAGAGCAGCGGCAGACCGGCTCCGAGCCCGACGAGGGCGAGTGGGATGGCGAGGACGGGACCGAGCGGACACCGGCTCGCGCTCCTTGATGAGCCGGTACCGGCGATCCAGAGCCCCCCAAGCATCGGGACGAGCAGCGAGAACCCGAGCCCCACCCCATTTTTGAACAGCAGCACCGCCAGCGCGACCACGAGCCCCAACGCCGCCAGACGCGGCAGGAGGAAGCCCGCAACGCCCAGACCCGCCGCAATGCCTACGGCCTGCGCGCCGTTCTGTAGCAGGAGGTCCGTGCCGAGCTGGTAGCCGAGCCAGCTGGCCGCCAGTCCATTCGCCAGCCTGAGCGCCTGCTCCGGCAGACTGCCCGCGACCCGGCGTTCTTCTCTGGTTGGCTTCTTGTTCGGTTTCGGGGCGCTCGCCTTGGAGGGATACGGAGCGGGGGCGCGGCGCCCGGTCAGGAGCTTGAGGGCGGCCCAGGCGCTCTGCGGGCGGTGAGCCGGGTTCGGGGAGGTCGCCCGGTCTATGAACTCTCTCAGGCGCCTGGGAGGTTCCTGCGGCTGGTAGGCCAGAAGGGTGCGGGCGGTCGCGCCGACGGCATAGATATCGGAGAGGACGCTCGGGTCGGCTCCGTCCATGATCTCCGGCGCGATATATCCCGGCGTCCCGACGGCGTAGCCGATGCGAGTCAGGCGCGTGTCGCCAGCCCGGTAGGCGACCCCGAAGTCCGTCAGCTTCACGCGGCCCCGGCCGTCCACGAGGGCGTTCTGGGGCTTTATGTCACGGTGGATGATGCCCTGGGCATGGGCGTAGACCAGGGCTTCGAGGACCTGGGCCAGGGCGTTGATGACCTGGTTCACGTCGTAGTCGCGGGCGGCCTCGTCCAGGGGCAGGCCCCGGACGTACTCGGTGACCAGGTAGATCTCGGTGTCCCCGGGGATCACCTCTATGGTCTCGACGATGTTCTTGTGGCGCAGACCCTCGGCGATCTGACCCTCCCGCATCGCCCGCGAGCGTTCCTGGGAAGAGTAGATAGGGATGATCTTGATCGCCACGTCATTGCCGCGGGACCCGAAGGTGAAGGAGCCGCCGAAGGAGCGAGCCCGCCACACGGTGGCGAACCCGCCGCGACCTACCATCTCGGCCAGAGCGTATCGGCCCTGGCCCTCGATGTAGCGTGTCTCGGCCATGAATACAAGCTATTGTATAGCCTTGCGCAACAACTTTAACGATCCGGGCCATCAGGCGTTAGCGACGAGCGGCGTTGCTTGGTACAATCCCTCAAGGTTTCAGACGGTTCCTGAAGGAAGTCCTGAAGGAGATACCGGAGGGTTCCTACGGGCGAGTGGCGGAATTGGTAGACGCGCTAGGTTCAGGGTCTAGTGTCCGAGAGGACGTGGGGGTTCGAGTCCCCCCTCGCCCACAGTGTAGACGTAGGGGGTTTCGATAGATCGCAGAGCCCAGAGACCCGCCTCCAGGAGTCGGCGCAGCCGCCCGTCTCCGGCGGCAAAGAGGCGCCCCAGCCAGCGGCGCGAGCGGGCGCTCCCCCCGTGGCTGACGCTTCTGGGTTCGATCTTTCTCCTGCTCGCCGCCGTCGCTTTTATCTTTTTTATCGCCCGCGGCTGCGTTGCTACCCAGGAATCCACCCAGGTGCGCAAGTACGTCACCAGCTCCGCTAGCCTGCTGAGCGATTCTTCCAACGCCGGCAAGCAGGACCTCCAGAACACGCTCGCCAACGCCGGCGGCGACGCCAGCAAGCTCGACGGCGAGGCTCTCAGAAACGCTTCGGACAACGCGCAACTCCTCTACCAGCGGGCGCTGGACAACGACGAAGTGCCCCCGGAGTT
>DASSMB010000170.1:0-8134 GCA_035689095.1 Rubrobacteraceae bacterium
AGAAGGAGTAGAGATGGTGATGCCCGGAGACAACACGGTAATGAACGTGGAGCTCATCTCGCCCATAGCTATGGATGAGGGTCTCAACTTCGCGATACGTGAGGGTGGCAGGACTGTTGGTGCTGGTGTCGTCACCGAGATCGTCGAGTAGGTGACTGATGGCCGTCTCCAAGATAAGGATAAAGCTGAAAGCCTACGACCATGAGGTCATAGACAAGACGGCTAAGTCCATAGTGGAAACGGCGGAGCGGACCGGGGCCTTTGTGTTTGGCCCCGTCCCTCTGCCGACGAAGAAGAGCCGCTACACCGTGATCCGGGGTCCCTTCAAGGACAAGGACTCGCGGGAGCACTTCCAGCTTCACACGCACAAGCGGCTCATAGACATCCAGCAGCCCACGCCGCGCACGGTGGATTCGCTACAGCGTCTCGACCTGCCGGCGGGCGTGAACATCGAGATCAAGGCGAATTAGGTTATGGCAACGGCAGTTTTCGGACGCAAGAGACATATGACGCAGGCGTTCCAGGACGACGGGACGCTGGTGAGCGTGACCGTGATCGAGGTGGAGCCGAACTTCATCACCGCCGTCCGCACCGCCGACGAGGACGGCTACGACGCCGTTCAGGTCGGTTTCGGGACCGTTCCCTCGCGCAAGGTCAATCGGCCTCACGCGGGCGTCTTCGAGAAGCACGAGGCGCCGGCCCGCAAGCACTTGAGGGAGCTTCGCGGGGTTACGGGTGAGGCCGGCGAGAGCATTGGGGCGGACGTGTTCGAGGTGGGCGACAAGGTCCACGTGACCGCTACCTCCAAGGGCAAGGGCTTCCAGGGGACCGTCAAGCGCCACGGCTTCGGCCGGGGTCCGGTCTCGCACGGCTCGCATAACGTGCGGGCCCCCGGCTCGGTCGGCGCCTCGGCTGACCCGGCCAGGATCTTCAAGGGCCAGAAGATGCCCGGACAGATGGGCAACAAGAACGCCACGGTGAAGAACCTTCAGGTCGTCAATATCGACACGGAGAAGAACGAGCTCTGGGTGCGCGGTGGAGTTCCGGGCGGTAAGGGCGCTGTGGTTAAGATCCGGAAGGCGGGTGAGTAGGATGGCGCAGGCGCAGGTATTCGACGCCCGCAGCGGCAACAAGTCTTCGCTGGACCTGAAAGGCCCGAAGTTCGAGACCGAGCCCCGGGAGCACGTGATACACCGGGCCGTTGTCGCGGAGTTGGACTCTCGGCGGCGCTACACGGCCTCGACCAAGGGTCGTAGCGATATACAGGGCTCCGGGCGCAAGCTGTATCGCCAGAAGGGCACCGGCCGGGCGCGGGCGGGCGATATCAAGTCGCCGGTTCGGGTTGGGGGCGGCACCTGGGGCGGTCCGAAGCCGAAGGGCGAGCGGTCGCGCAAGCGCATCAACCGCAAGGAGGCCCTCGCGGCCTTCCACGGCGTTCTCTCGGCGAAGGCGGCGGACGGCGAGTTGTTCGTTCTCGACTCCCTGGCTTTCGACAAGCCGTCTACCAGGCAGGCGAAGGATCTACTCGGGAAGATGGATCTCCAGGGTCCGGTCCTGGTCGTTCTTACGGACGACGACGAGCACGCGGCGCTGTCGTTCAGGAACCTGCCTAAGGTCACGGTCGTCGGGAGTTACGAGTACGGGGTCTACGAGCTCTTGCGGGCTCGGGAGGTCGTGTTCTCGCGGGCGGCTTATTCGAGGCTCGCGGGGGAGGAGAAGTAGTATGGACCCGCATCAGGTGATAATCCGGCCGGTCATCTCGGAGAAGAGCTACAACCTCATCGAAGGTGAGGGACAGTACACGTTTCAGGTGGATCGGCGGGCGAACAAGAACCAGATCAAGAACGCCATCGAGGGCGCTTTCGACGTTAGCGTCGCGAAGGTGAACACGGTAAACGTAAAGAGCAAGCCCAAGCGCCAGGGCCTCACGCGGGGCCGCACGGCCGTGTGGAAGAAGGCCGTGGTAAAGCTGGCGCCGGGCGACCGCATCGAACTGTTCGAGGGGGTCTAACAGATGCCTGCGAGACGTTATAAGCCGACGAGCGCGGGCCGCAGGAACTCCTCGGTCCTCACGCGAGACTCGGTTACGAAGAACAAGCCGGAGAAGAAGCTTACAAAGAAGTTGAACAAGACCGGCGGCCGGAACAACCTCGGCCGCATCACGACCCGTCACATTGGCGGCGGTCACAAGCGGCGCTACCGCATGATCGACTTCAAGCGCCGCAAGGACGGTGTGCCGGCGACGGTAGCAGCCTTCGAGTACGACCCGAACCGCTCGGCGAACATCGCCCTGCTCCACTACCACGACGGCGAGAAGCGCTACATACTCGCGCCGCGCAACCTTACGGTTGGCTCGCTGGTCATGAGCGGCCCGGACGCCGAGGTAGACGTGGGCAACACGTTGCCGCTGAACCGCATACCGGTCGGTACCGTGGTACATGCCGTGGAGCTTGAGCCGGGACGCGGAGCGCAGATGGCGCGGAGCGCCGGGACGAGCGCGCAGCTAGTCGCCCGCGAGGGCGCGCTGGTCACGCTGCGTCTGCCGAGCGGCGAGCGCCGTAGGGTACGAGCGGAGTGTCGGGCTACCGTCGGCGTCGTCGGGAACCAGTCGCACCAGAACGTGCGCTGGGGCAAGGCGGGCCGCAAGCGGCACCTGGGGATCCGTCCTACGGTGCGCGGTACGGTCATGAACCCGGTGGACCACCCGCATGGTGGCGGCGAGGGCAAGTCTACGCCGGGCCGGGCTCCGGTCACGCCGTGGGGGCAGATCACCCAGGGTTCGCCAACCAGGAAGAAGCACAAGCGGTCGGACGCCATGATAGTGCGCCGGCGCAGGAAAGGAAGGAGGCGCTAGATGACGCGGTCCTCTAAGAAGGATCCATTCGTAGAGGAGCGCCTTATGGAGCGCATCCTCCGGATGAACGAGAACAACGAGAAGCGGATGCTCAAGACGTGGAGCCGGGCTAGCGTGATCTACCCCGAGTTCGTCGGTCACACCATCGCCGTCCATGACGGGCGCAAGCACGTCCCCGTCTACTGCACGGAGTCGATGGTCGGCCACAAGCTCGGCGAGTTCGCCCCGACCCGCACCTTCCGGACGCACCGCAAGGACGACCGGACCGCGAGGAGGCGATAGTGAAGGCGACCGCCAAGTACCTCCGTATCGCGCCCCGCAAGGCGCGGCTGGTCGCGGACGCCGTCCGGGGGAAGTCCATCCCGGAGGCAGTCTCGATCCTGCAGTTCACCAACAAGGCCGCGGCGAAGATCGTCGGCGACGTGGTGAAGAGCGCCGCCGCCAACGCGGAGCACAACCTCGACGCGGATCCCGACGAGCTATTCGTCCGGGACATCCGGGTGGACGACGGGCCGACCATAAAGCGGTATCGCGCTCGCGCGATGGGTCGGGCGACCATGATCCGCAAGCGCACCAGCCATATAACCGTCGAGCTTGGCGCTCCGGCAGGAGTTCTTGTGGGCACGCCCGGAGACGAGGAGGAGTAGATGGGCCAGAAAGTACATCCCGAAGGCTTCCGCCTGGGCGTCAAGCGCAAGGGCGAGAAGGTAGATTTCAAGAGTAGCTGGTACTCGGACAAGGACTTCGCCGAGTTGTTGGGCGAGGACCTCAAGATCCGGGCTCACATAGAGAAGAAGCTCACGCGGGCCGGCATCTCGGACATCCAGATCCGGAAGGCCGCCGAGCAGGGCGAGATCGCGGTTGACATCCATACCGCTCGTCCCGGCATCGTCATCGGCAAGGGCGGCTCGGAGGTGGATGCCCTGCGCGGCGAGCTGGAGCGCCTCACCAGGAAGAAGGTGCAGGTCAACGTGCGCGAGGTGTCGCGGCCGGAGTTGAACGCCGCGCTCGTCGCCGAGTCCATCGCGGAGCAGCTAGAGGGTCGGGCTGCTTTCCGGCGCACCATGAAGCGGGCGCTCACGAGCGCCATGCGGAGTGGAGCCGAGGGCTGTCGCATACGGTGCGGCGGACGATTGGGCGGCATCGAGATGAGCCGGGAGGAGACAATCTCCGAGGGCCGGGTGCCGTTGCACACGCTGGACGCGGACATAGATTACGGGTTCCGCGAGGCGAAGACGCAGATGGGCCAGATCGGCGTGAAGGTCTGGATCAACCACGGCGTCCACGAAGACGGTGGTTCCGCCGGAGGCGGTGGGAGGTAAACGATGCTCGTACCGAAAAAACTCAAGTACCGCAAGCCCCACCGGGGCCGGATGCGGGGGCTCGCCAAGGGCGGCACGGAGATCGAGTTCGGCGACTACGGGTTGCAGGCGCTGGAGGCGTCCTGGATCACCAATCGCCAGATAGAGGCGGCCCGTATCGCGATGACCAGGAAGATAAAGCGCGGAGGGAAGGTCTGGATCAACATCTTCCCCCACAAGCCCGTGACCAAGAAGCCGGCCGAGACCCGCATGGGTTCCGGCAAGGGTAGCCCCGAGGGCTATGTCGCGGTCGTCAAGCCGGGCCGCGTGATGTTCGAGATGAGCGGCGTGGATGAGGCGCTGGCGCGTGAGGCTATGAACCTCGCGGCCCAGAAGCTCCCGATCAAGACCCGCTTCCTCATCCGTGGAGGTGGTCAGTAATGAAAGTCGCCGAGGTCCGCGAGCTGGACGTGCAGGAGTTGGAGGACCGCATCGCCGCCACAAGGCGCGAGCTGTTCAACCTGCGTTTCCAGCACGCTACCGGACAGTTGGAGAACACGGGACAGCTCAAGGAGGTCCGGAAGAACATCGCACGGCTCCTTACCGTCCTGAACCAGAAGAAGCAGGAGAACTAGCGTATGGCAGACGAGAGAGATACCCGGACGCCGGACGAGGCGAGGGAGCCTGCCGAGAGCAAGGCTCCCGAGACCGAGGCTCCCGAAGAGGAAGCCGTAGAGACGTTCGCCGACACCGAAGAGGTGGCGACGACCGAGGTTGCCGAAGACCTCGGCGCGAGCGCCGCGAAGGGACCGGCGTTCGACCAGGACGAGGGACAGATCCAGACCGACACCGAGCGCAACCGGCGCAAGGAGCGGGTCGGGCTGGTCGTCTCCGACAAGTCGGACAAGACCGTGACCGTCGCGGTCGAGACGCTGGTGCGGCACAAGCGGTACAAGAAGCGCGTGCGGAGCACCAAGAAGTTCATGGCGCACGACGAGCGCAACGAGGCGCACATTGGGGACACGGTGAGGATCGTCGAGACCCGGCCGCTCTCGGCGCGCAAGCGGTGGCGTCTGGGCAGTGTCATATCGAGGGCCGAGTAATGATCCAGAACGAAACCAGACTGAAGGTCGCGGACAACTCCGGCGCCCGGAGTATCCTGACCATCCGCATCCTCGGCGGCTCCAAGCGCCGCAGCGCGGGGATCGGGGACGTCATCGTCGCCACGGTCAAGGAGGCGACGCCGGGCGGTACGGTGAAGAAGGGCGAGGTCGTGCGGGCCGTCGTGGTGCGAACCGCGAAGGAGACGCGCCGGGACGACGGTTCCTATATCCGGTTCGGAGAGAACGCGGGCGTCATCATCAACCCGGACGGCGCTCCGCGCGGGACCCGTATCTTCGGGCCGGTGGCGCGCGAGCTACGCGACAAGGGCTATACGAGGATCATCTCGCTGGCTCCGGAGGTGCTCTAACTATGGGACTCAAGATAAAGCGCGGGGACACCGTTGTGGTGATCTCCGGTAAGGAGAAAGGCAAGCGCGGCGAGGTCGAGCGGGTCATCCCGGCGAAGAACCGGGTCGTCGTGGGCGGAGTCAACGTCCGCACCCGGCACGCGAGGCCGAGCCAGAACAACCAGCAGGGACTGTTCACCTTCGAGGCTCCGATTCACATCTCGAACGTGATGCTGGTGGACCCGAACTCCGGAGAGCCGACGAAGGTGAAGTACCGCTTCACCGACTCGGGCGAGAAGCTTCGGGTTGGGGCGAAGTCCGGGAAGGATATCGATGGCTAGGTTGAGAGACAGGTACCGGGAAGAAGTCGCTCCGGCGCTCAAGGAGAAGTTCGGCATCGAGAACCCGATGCGGATACCGAAGCTGGAGAAGATCGTGGTGAACATGGGGGTCGGCGAGGCCGTGGTCAACAGCAAGGCGATGGACGGCGCGATGGAGGACCTCGCCAAGATCACCGGCCAGAAGCCGCAGCTAAGGCGGGCTCGCAAGAGCATCGCGGGGTTCAAGATCCGTGAGGGCATGCCTGTCGGCGCGAGGGTTACGCTGCGGGGCGACCGGATGTGGGAGTTCCTGGACCGGCTGGTCTCGATAGCCCTGCCGCGGACGCGGGACTTCCGGGGGATCAGCCCGAACTCCTTCGACGGGCGCGGCAACTTCGCGCTGGGCTTGCGCGAGCAGCTAATTTTCCCGGAGATCAGCTACGACTCCGTGGACGCCACGCGCGGTCTGGACGTGGCGGTTGTGACGACGGCGGAGACCGACGAAGAGGCCCGGGAGCTTTTGCGGCTGCTCGGTATGCCGTTCCGGCAGAGTTAAGGGGTTATTGATGACGAGGAAAGCGTTGCTCGTAAAGCAGCAAAAGCAGCAGAAGTTCGGGGTGCGGGAGTACAGTCGCTGCCAGCGGTGCGGCCGTTCCCGCGGGTACTACAGGAAGTTCGGCCTCTGCAGGATCTGCCTGCGGGAGCTGGCGCACGAGGGGAAGATCCCCGGCGTAACGAAAGCGAGTTGGTAGCAAGATGTCGGTTAACGATCCAATAGCGGATTTCCTCACCCGTATCCGCAATGCACAGATGGCGAAGCACGAGACGGCCGAGATGCCGCACTCGAGGATGAAGGTCGAGTTGGCTCGTATCCTGAAGGAGCAGGGCTACATCAACGACTTCTCCGAGAAGGGCGCCGGGGCCGAGGCGAGACTCGTTATAGAGCTGAAGTACGGCCCGGATGGACGCCGCGGCATCACCGGCCTGCGGCGTATGAGCCGCCCCGGACGCCGGGTGTACCGGAAGCAGAACGACATCCCGCGCGTCCTGGACGGGCTGGGTGTGGCTATCCTCTCTACCTCGCGGGGAATTCTCACCGACCATGCCGCTCGCCGGCAGGGTATCGGCGGCGAAGTCCTCTGCTTCGTGTACTAGGAGGTTTCGAGGAATATGTCTAGAATCGGAAAAGCGCCGGTCGAGTTGCCGGGTGGAGTGAACGCCGAAGTCTCGGTCCGAAGCGTGAAAGTTACGGGGCCGAAGGGCGAGCTGACCGTGCCGGTGGGCCGCGGCGTCAAGGTAAATCAGGACGACGGAAGTCTCGTCGTCGAGCGGGCGTCGGACGCGCCGGAGCACCGGGCGATGCACGGGCTCACGCGGTCTCTGCTCCAGAATGCCGTAACGGGCGTGACGGACGGGTTCACGCGGACGCTGAACATCGCGGGTGTCGGTTATAGGGCGCAGTTACAGGGCCGGGACATCAACCTGCAGGTTGGGTACTCGCACCCTGTCTCGGTAACGCCGCGCGAGGGGATAGAATTCGAGGTCCCGAGCCCTACGGTGATCATCGTGCGGGGCATAGACAAGCAGCGGGTTGGTCAGACGGCGGCTGAGATCCGCAAGGTCCGGCCACCGGAGCCGTACAAGGGCAAGGGCATCCGCTACAGCGACGAGCAGATCCGGCGCAAGGTCGGCAAGGCCGGCTAAGGGAGGAAGTATGGCTGTTCTACAGAAGAGAGCGCACAGGGAGACGCGGCGCAAGCGCGTCCGGCGCAAGATCGCCGGGACCGCGGAGCGTCCGCGCCTCTCGGTCTACCGCTCGAACGTCAATATCTACGCCCAGCTCATCGACGACGACGCGGGTCACACGCTGGCGTCAGCGGACTCCCGAGAAGTGGGAGATGCGGAGAACCGCAAGGATGCCGCCCGCAAGGTCGGAGAGTTGATCGCTCGCAAGGCGTCCGACGCCGGGATAGAGACGGTCGTTTTCGACCGGGGCGGAAACAGGTACCACGGCCGCATCGCGGCGCTCGCAGAGGGCGCGCGCGAGGGCGGGCTGAAACTCTAAGAGAACTCTAAGAGATTTAGGAGGAACATCTTGGGTCGTCCAAGGAACGATAACAGAGGCGGAGCGCCGGGTGGTCCGGGTGGCCGCGGCGGTGGTCCGGGTGGCCGTGGAGGCGGTCCCGGTGGTCAGGGCGGTCGCGGCGGA
>DASSMB010000171.1:0-11115 GCA_035689095.1 Rubrobacteraceae bacterium
CGCGTCGCGGATCAAGTTAGCCATCATCGGCTCGGTGCGGCGGTGGTAGGCGTAGACTTCCTCCAGCGCGCTTCTCAGGCGCTCCTCCGGGTCACCGGTCCTGGCCCACGGTTCGGGATCCGGCGGAGGATTGGCGCCCATGTAGTGCTCCGAGCAGGCGGAGAACAGCGTCTTCTCATCCGGGAAGTGCCTGTAGACGGTGAGCCGCTCCACACCCGCGTTCTCGGCGATGGCGCTTATAGTCGTCCGGGCCATGCCAACGGTCTTGTGCAACTCGACGGTCGCCTCGGTGATCCGGCGCCGCGTCTCCTCCTGCTTCTCCGCCCGCCGCTTTTGCTCGTATTTACGCGCCATAGACCAATCTCGATATTTTTATTGAACAATTGTGTTTATTCATTTGACAGCGACCTCCCGTTAGATTATTGTACTACCGAAATAAATAAACGCTACCGTTTAATGAATTGGAGGAGCGTCTGGATAGAGGAGATCGAGGCGGGAGTAGGAAAGGCTATATAGGTGAGTCAGAGGTAAAGGAGCGGTGGATGATCGCCGAGAGGATAAGCGAGCTGGAGTTGATGGAGGTCTGGTACGAGGAGGACCCGACGATGCGCATCCGGGTCACCTTCCCTTTCTTTTTGGGGAACGGGACCAGGAGCACGGCGGTCGTCTACTTCGAGATAGATCCGGGGCACAGGCTCGGCACCCACACCGACAGCGCGGAGGAGATAATCCTTATCCTGGAGGGGACGGTCGAGGTCTCTCTGGGTGATGAGGCGGGGCGTCTCTCAGCGGGCGAGATGGCGCTGGTGCCGGCGATGGCGCCGCACGGAATGCGCAACGCGGGTGATGAGACGGTCCGGGTCGTCGGGTTCTTCTCCAGCAACGTGGTGGTTAGCACGTTCGACCGGCCCATGATGCCCTTCGGCCAGCGGGCCGTCGGTACGCCGCCCGTCCTCGAAGAGGAGCAGGTCGCTACCGGGGACAGCGGAGCCTAGAAGGAGGCGAGAAATGGCGCGCATACAGACCGTGCCCGCGGATGAGGCGCGAGGTCTACGCCGGTTCATGTTCCGTGGGATCCAACACCAGTACGGTGGGGTTGTTCCCGGCATCTTCGAGATCTTGATGCCGGATCTACAGGTGGCTTTCGCCTCGGGCTGGCTCTACAACCGCCTCCACATGCGCAAGTCCTCGCCCATGACCCGCCTGCAGCGCGAGATGCTCGCCACGGTCGTCAACGGCCTCGTCGGCGGCGCTCCCTGACTGGGTCTTCATACGGCGGCCGTGCGTCGCCTGACGAAAGACGAACACCTCTCGGCGGAGTTCGCAACCACCTGGCCCATGTACGACCTCGACGAGAAGACTCGGGCGCTGCTCGCTTACGCCAAGAAGCTCACGGAGGAGCCCGGCATGATCGGGGACGAAGACATCGAAGACTTGCGGGCGGCAGGATGGGACGAGCGGGGGATCTACGAGGCGACGGCCCTGATCTCGTTCTTCAACTTCACAGGGAGGATGGAGGCCGCTTCGGGCTTGCCGCCGGACGATATACCCAAGGGGGCAAGCTTCGCCGAGGCGGTATCCGATGGCAAAAGATAACTTCTAGTTCTTCTGGTTCTCGACGGTGATGTCTCAAAGATCACTCATTTGGGGGATGTGCCGGATTATATGACCTGCCATCTTTAGGAGAAACACGCGACGGAAGGAGTAAGCAGAATGAAACCCTGGGTGAAGGTTCTGATCGTCACCGTCATTATCGCGGCTCCGGCCATGGTGCTGGGCCGCGTCATCTGGCCTCCCGCCGAAGGTGGTCCCGAACCCTCCGGCGCTCAGCTACCGTTCTTCCTCTTCCTAGCCCTCATGGAGTCTATTCTTCTGGGGCTCGGGATCTCCTTCCTGGCCTTCGGACTGCCGGCGGTGCGCAGGGTCTCCGCCGACTCGGGACTCAGAGCGTGGGTCATGTACCTCGCTATCGGCTGGTTGATGGTCTCCTGGTGGCCTCACGACAACATGCACATTCACAACGGCGAGAACATGCAGGGTCTTCTCTACATCGAATACGGCTTTCACCTGACGTTGATGCTCACAGGGATTATCCTGGCCTACTGTTTCCTGTCGATCTTGCGGGAAGGCTCCGGCAAGCCAGCAGTCGTAAGATAGAGGGGCAGCCGCAACTCAACGAGGAGGAGACAGCCCATCGCTAGATCAGGCGAAGTGATCGAGAACCCGGTTCAGGGAGATAGGATCGTCTTCCGGGAGACGTCCCAGGATACCGGCGGCGAGTTGTTGCGCATGGAGGTGGTCGCCTTCCCCCAGGCATCGGGGCCGGTGGACCACATACATCTGCGGCAAGAGGAGCGATTCGAGATCCTCTCCGGCACCCTGAACGCCCGTCTGAACAACCAGGAGCAGAGCTTCGGTCCGGGAGAGACTCTAACCATCCCTCCGGGGACGCCGCATTCCTGGTGGAACGGCGGCACCGAGGAAGCCCGCGTGCTCTGCGAACTCAGGCCCGCCCTGAACACGGAGACGTTCTTCGAGACCATCTACGGGCTCGCCCGCGACGGCAAGACCAACAAAGAGGGCGTACCGAATCTGTTGCAGATAGCGGCCATGTCCAGGCTGCACAGAGACGAGATCTATCTCGCCCGGCCTCCGATAGCAGTGCAGAGAGTCCTGTTCGCCTTACTCCGCCCCGTAGCCCGGCTGCTCGGCTACCGGTCCAGCTACCCGGAGTACAGCGGCAGCCTGTAGGATACATCCATCCGCTCCGGTAGAGGAGAGGAACATTGGAGATCGAAGCCAAGCTCGAACAGCTCGGGCTCGTGCTGCCGGCCCCGATTCAACTGCCGCCGGGAGTCGAGTTGCCGTTCGCGTGAGTGCGGGTGCGCGGCGACCGGGCCTACGTCTCCGGCCACGGCCCGCTCAACCCGGACGGTTCTCTCTCGGGACCGTTCGGCAAGGTGGGCGCGGAGGTCTCGCCGGAGGAGGGCTACGAGGCGGCGCGAGGGGCGGCGCTCTCCGTACTCGCAAGCCTAAAGCGGGAGCTTGGAGACCTCGACCGGGTCAGCGCGTGGCTGGTAGTTCACGGGCTCGTCAACGCCGCGCCGGACTTCGGGGGCACGGCAGGGGTAATCAACGGGTTCTCCGACCTGATCCTGGACATCTACGGTCCCGAGGCCGGGATGCACGCCCGCTCCGCCCCCGGCGTCGCGACGCTGCCGCTCAACCAGCCGGTCTTCGTCGCGGCAGAGGTCGAGGTCCGTCCGTAGAGAAAGTATGAGGCCCCGCCAGATGGCGGGGCCCCTTGGTATAAACCTCCTTTTATCGTGTGCTTACTGCTTGGGAGTTGCTCCTAAGGCAACGATGGCGTCCATATCCACCCTGGTGCCGGTTGAAGAGGCATTCTTCGTACCGAGTATCTGGACGGTGATCGTGTGCTCCGCGGGACCGTTGAGGTTGTTCGCCGCGAAGACGACCTTGGCCGGCTGCCGGGTCGCGCTGTACAGATCGACCTGCTGCGCAGGCCCGCCGTCGACCGTGACCGTGGCCTTACCGCGGTCGGGGCCGAGCGTGGAGACCCAGGCGATGGAGCTTCCGGGGACCGTGTAGGTCAGCTTGTTGAACTGAACCTTGTCCTTGGCCGTGCTCGCGAAGCTGACGGAGCCGCCGTACGCCCCGGCGAGTGCCTGCGTCGTCCAGGTGCCGCCGTAGCTGAGGTTGGCCCTGTTGCTGTCGTCGATGGGCGCCAGCTTGAAGTTGGGTCCGCTAACCCAGGCGCTGCAGTCGGCGCCGTTGCAGGCCCGCACCTGGAACTGATACGAGCTCGGCGCTGCAGTAGTCCCCATCGCCAGGTTGAGCGTAGTGGACGATGCGGTACCGGGCTGCGGCGTTACGTCGGTGAATGCTCCGCCGTTGGTCGACTGCTGAAGCTGGTAGGACGTTACCGTGCCGGTCGATGCGGTCCAGTTGAGCTTCACCGGGATCTTGCTGTTCGCAAGCGCAGCATTGTCAACGAGAAGCTGCGACACGGTGGGCAGCGACTGGGCCGGTGCTCCCGGCGCGCTCGGTGCGGCGGCGTTGATGCCGTTTCCGGTAAGGCTTGTGCTGATATCGCCCTGGTTCGCGGCGTTGGTCCGCAGGTTGAGGCTCGCCGTCCTCGCGCCGACCGCCTTCGGCGAGAAGGTCACGTTGACGGTGCAGGAGGCGCCGGCCGCGAGGGTCGCCGGGCAGGTCTTCGAGCCGATGGCGAAGTCGCCCGGGTTGGCGCCGGCGATGTACGTATCCGACACCTTCACGTCGCTGGTGCCCGAGTTGGAGAGCGTGATGTTCTTGGGGGTGCTCGTCGTGGCCGGGACCGCGGACTGGTTGCCAAAGTTGAGGCTCGCCGGAGTCGCGGACGCCTGGGGCGCCGAGGGCTCTAGCGGGGCCGTGCAGTCTGGTGTCGAGGGTCCACCGACGACTCCGGGACCGTTCTCGTAGATCGTCAGCTCGTTGCCGACGAGCGGGGCGTGGCCCAGCCAGACCGCGCGAGACTCGGCCGCGAGGGCGCGGGTCACGTCGGCGGCGGAGAGGCCCTTGTAGGTGGCCGTCCACTTGGTCGAGCCGGGGGCGTCGTAGGTGAGCGTTCCCTCTGCGCCCGCACCGGCACGCAGCGTACGCTTGCCGTTGAGGTCGAACAGGTCCTTGCCGGAGACGAGCCGCTGCTCGAGCTGGCCAATGTCCACCGGTCCGCCCGTTGCCGGGTCGACGGCGGTGCCGTGGATGACGACCGTGTCGGACGCGGTCTGTACCGGCCTCTGGGCCGTTACGTCATACGACGTGGTCTGATCGGGCAGGGCGCCGCTGTTGGTCACGGTCAGGCGCACCTTGTCACCGGGGCGGATGTCCGGGGTGTTGACGTTCCAGCAGCCGCCACCGGGGTGGTTGACCTCGACGAGTCCGTCGAAACCGGGAGTGCCGGGGTCGTCCTGCGGGGTGATGTCCGGCGTGCTGCTCACTACGTTGCCGCCCCGGACGATGTCCACGCGGACCTGGTCAGTCTGCGCGTAGCCGGTGGCGGAGACGAAGTCGCGCTGCGGGAACGAGATGATCGAGTGCGGCGACTTGGGCGGCTCGTTGACCGCGCCGGGCGCCGGTGGAACGTCGACGGTGTTGGCCGTGACACTGTTGGAAGCCGCCGAGTGGTTGTCGGCCGCGTCGAAAGCCTTGACGGTGTAGTTGTAGGTACCCTGGGCCACGCCGGAGTCGGTGAACGTGAGCGGGCTGTCGGCCAGCCTGTCGCCCCGGACCTCGCCAACGAGCTTGTCGTCACGGTAAACGCCGTAGCCGATGACGTCGGCCGAGGAGGACTTCGTCCAGGTCAGCTTGACGTCGTTGCCGCCGAGCACGGTGGCGTCCAGGTTGGTGGGCGCGTCGGGCGCGGTGGTGTCCGCAGCGGGAGCCGGGGGCTTAAAGGCCGTCGGCGCCGTGCAGGGGGCGGATGGCCCCTTATCTACCGGCACGGCTGTCGTGCCGACCTCGTAGATGGTCAGTTCTGCGCCGGCCAGCGGGTCGTGCCCGAGCCAGAGGACGCGGGACTCGGCCCGGTTCAACGCGCGGTCCATGTCCGCGGCGTCGATGCCCTTATAGGTGGCCGTCCAGTTGATAGAGCCGGGGACGTCGTAGGAGACGTCGCCGTTACCGGGCGCGCGCAGGGTACGCTTGCCGCTGAGGTCGAACGCGTCGCGGTTGGCGACGAGCCGCTCCTCGACCTGGCCGAGGTCTATCGGGTTGCCCTTCGCATCCTGGGCCGTGCCGTGGATAGCTATGCTGTCCGGGCCGGTCTGAACCGGGCGCTTCGCCGTCACGTTGGAGACGGTAGTCTGATCGCGGTCGCCCTTATTGGTGACCAGACGGATCTGATCCCCCGGCATCATCCAGGGCGTGGTGCCCTCCCAGCAGCCGCCGCCGGGGTGGTTGACCTCGACGAGACCGTCGAAGCCGTCGGTGCGCTCGTCGTCCTGTGGTATAAGGCCGGTCGCACTGCCGATGATGGCGCCATCGCGGATGAGGAAGACATCGACGATGTCGTCCGGGGCGTAGCCCTGCGCGGAGACGAAGTCGCGCTGCGGGAAGCCGATGATCGAGTGCGGCAGAACCGGCGGCTCATTGACCGCGGTGATTGGCGCGGGGTTGACCGTAGTCGTCACCGTTACCTCATTGGAGAGGGGTCCGCGGTTGCCGACCGCGTCGGCGGCGTCAACGGTGTACGTATAGTCGCCCGCGGGAAGGTTCTTGTCCACGAAAGTGGTCGGGGCGGGGGCCGTGCCGTCCGGCTTCTGCACGTTGGCTATCGCCACGCCGTTGCGGTAGATGCCGTAGCTCGTGACCCCTACGTTGTCGGTGGCGGCGGTCCAGTCCAGCGTAACACTGCTCAGGTTCGCCGTGGCCGACAGCCCGCTCGGAGCGGTCGGTGGCTCGAGCTCGCTGCCCGGAGGCGGCGGGAGCTTCTCCAGCGGCGCGGTGCACGGGGCGGCGGGGCCGGGTATGGCGCCGGCGCCGTTTTCGAAGATCGTCGACTCAACCGCGGCAAGCGGGTTAGACCCGAGCCACATTCCGCGCGACTCGGCGCCGAGCGCCTTGGTGACGTCGGCGGCGGAGAGGCCGGTGTAGGTGGCAGTCCAGTTGATGGAGCCGGAAGCGTCGTAGGAGATGTCGCCGTTGCCGGGCGCGCGCAGCGTGCGCTTGCCGTTCAGGGCGAACTGGTTGTTGGGGACGACGAGCCGCTGCTCGAGCTGGTCGAGCGGCAGCGGGTTGCCGGCCGCGTCCTGGGCCGTGCCGTGAACCTGGACGGTGTCCGGCGCCGTCTGGACCGGGCGCTTCGCGGTCACGTCCGCCACTGTGGTCTCGTCGGCGACACCACTGCCTTCGACGGTGATGCGGACCTTATCGCCGGCCCTGATGTCGGGGGTAACGCCGACCCAGCAGGCGCCGCCGGGATGGTTGACCTCGACTAGGCCGTCGAACTCCGGCGTCTGGGGATCGTCCTGCGGAACGATACCGGTCACTCTGCCAACCTCGGTGCCGTCCTTGTGCACGACCGAGACGGTCACCTTATCGGTTGCCGCGTACCCGCTCGCAGAGACGAAGTCGCGCTGCGGAAACGCGATGATCGAGTGCGGCGCGACGGGCGGATTGTTGATGGTCGGCGCCGTCTGGGCTAAGGCCCGCGGTATCCATACCGTCAGAGTGACGAGGGTGACGAGCAATGCCACCAGCAGTTTTTTCGTGGCGCCCCCTCCCCTGCTCAGGTATGGTCGGTAATCGGTTGTCATTTGCTTGATCCTTTGTTTGATGTTTTTTGATGTTTTCACTTGTCCTCCGTCGAGCACCCGCGATCAGGGACCACGAGATAAAGGAGAGCGTCGCATCAAGGATGATGCGGTCGGGGCACGCTCGATGAAGCAAGGATTGTTGGCGACGGTAGTTATAGGCACGGTTCCTCCATCCTCTATCCCTGGCCGGTAAAACGGCGTTCTGCCACGAGCAGAATGATCGGTGTAGGGACAGCCCATTACATCCAGATAACTAAAGAACTTTTCGTAGCTAAAGGAAGGTAGGGTTTTCTAGCCCATCTGGTTTAATCAGTCCTATTTAAAATAGGCTAGAAATCAGAGGGGGCCGTCAGCAAGTGAAGCCTGTCTCTCCGGCCGGATCCGGGGTTAGCCGACTACTCGAAGAGCGTCGGATACAGGTTGTCGAAGAAGAGGCGCCTGACGAGCTCTCCCCGGCTCCTCACTCCGACCTTCTCGAAGACGTTTCGGAGGTGGTTCTGCACGGTGTATTCGGAGATGTAGAGTGTCCGGGAGATCTGCGCGGTCGACAGACCGCGTACGATGAGACCGACGACCTCTTCTTCACGCGCGCTGAGACCGTAGGAGATCATGCTGAAGGGCAGCAACTCCTCGGGCTTCGTGGGCTCTATGACGATTACCGTCTCCGCGCGCCGCTCCGGGGTCGCTTCGGTCAGGGAGCCGTAGAGCGTGAGCCAGCGTCCGGAGCGCGTCCGGGCCCGCAGGCGCGGGATGCTCTCGGTATCCCGCTCGCGCTCCGGCCTGAGCGCGCGCCGGAGCACGACCATCGCCATACGGAGCGTGGGAGGAAGCCCCGCCCACTCCCGCCATCCGGGGCCGAGGTCTTCCAGTTCCCGCAGCCACCGCTCGGCCGCCGCCGTGTGCTGAACCACCCGCCCGGACCCGTCGATAGTGAGGACCCCCGGCACGTCCGCGCCGGTGGGGTTGACGGGAGCCTGCGTCCGAAGCGCAGCCGTTTTCAAGCCGCTGCCCAAATGCGGCGCTATGCGGCGAAGGAGCGCGACCTGACGAGGTCCGTAGTCCGGCCGGCCTTTCTCGCGGATCAGGTCCATAGACCCCCAGAGGTACCCGCCGGCGCCGAAGACGCCGCGCATCTCGTGGGCGAGTCCGAGCGGGCCGAGGAGCTCCAGGTAGCGCAGCGAGCGTTCAAGACGGCCACCGGCGGTCTCGGAGAGCCGCGCCACCGCGCGGTGGCTCTGCGCCATCTGCTTGTACAGCTTCAGATCGTGCTCGAAGTAGATGCGCTCGAAGAAGATGGCGGCCTCTTTCGCGCCTCCCATCTCATCGGAGATCGGATGTGTCAGCAAGCCGCTCGCGGGGTCCATGGTAGAGGCGCAGTACGCCTCGAACGGCACCGCGCGCCGAAGACGCTTGATCACCTCATCCAGCAACACTGGCCCGTCGAGTCCCGCGTAGCACAGACGCTTCACCTCGGAGAAAGTCCGCTCCTCGACGTCCACTGCCATCGCTCTCCTCCTAAATAGCCCGCACACGATTGTGCCTCGCGCTCCGGGGTCCGCGCATCACTCAAATGGATGATCTTTTACCCATCCATGGATCCATGACGGTCGGAGAAATGACAGAGATCTGCCATACCCCATCCCCGGGTCCGGCTCTACAGTTAGAGATGCAGGTGGACGAATCCAGAGGAAGGAGAGCACCATGGAGACTACGGAGCACGCCGTCACCCACTCCCCGGATGGCGAGGGCAAGACGGTGTGGATGGTGGGGACGGACCTGATCACCTTCAAGGCCACCGGCGAAGATACCGAAGGGGCATTCGCCCTCTTCGACTCGCTGGTGCTGCCGGGGGGCGGCCCGCCGCCGCACATCCACCACCGGGAGAGCGAGAGCTTCTACGTGCTAGAAGGTCGGTTCGAGTTCCTGGCCGAGAACGGATGGATAAAGGCCGCCCCAGGTTCGTTCGTCCACGTCCCGAAAGGAACCCTGCACACGCTCAAGAACGCCGGAGAGGGCGTCGGAAGGCTACTCACCCTGGCCATGCCGGCGGGGCTCGACCGGTTCTTCGAGGAGGCCGGGGAGCCCGGAACGGACGTCTCCACGCCTCCGGGGCCGCCGGACGTGGAGAAGCTGCTGGCGACCGCGGAGCGATACGGCATCGAGTTCCCTCCACCTCCCGCGCAGTAAATCGCCGGGGTAACAGGGCCAGGCGAAGCCTATTCGGGTAGCTCGGCCCTGGCTCCCACCTTTACCCCGTGCTCCTCGAAGTAGCCCTTGTTGGCTTCGAGGGCGTATCTGGCGGGCCCGGCCGAGACGTAGTGCGGCGGCTGGTCGTCCAGGGCCTTCATCTCCTGGAGGTCTATGATGCGTCCATCGGAGTCAATGTAGGCGATGGAGAGCGGGATGAGGGTGTTCTTCATCCAGAAGGAGCGCACCTGCTCGTCCGGGAAGACGAAGAGCATACCCCGGTCCTTGCCGAGGGACTTGCGGAACATGAGGCCCTTCTCCTGCTCGGCCGGGGTGTCCGCTATCTCGACCCTTATCTTCACCTTCTCTCCACCCGAGGCGTCTATGGTTACGGTGCGGAGCCCGGACGTGGGGCCGGTGGTCTCGCCCGCCGAAGCCTTCGTAGTATCGGCGCCGCGGCTGGAGTCGCCGGGACCTCCGCCGCATCCGGCGAGCAGCAACAACGCCGCTATGACGACTATCGTCAGGGTTCTCATCGCAGCGTGAACTCGATGCGTTTGTTCTGGCGTCCCTTGCTCTTGTGGGTCGTGATCTCTATCTCCCCTACCTCGCTGGTGTTGGCGACGTGCGTCCCGCCGTCGGCCTGGGTGTCTATGCCTTCTATCTCGACTATACGGACCGTCTTCACACGTTCCGGTACGAGGTTGACCTGCGTGCGGATGAGGTCGGGATTCTTCAGCGCCTCTTCGCGCGGCAGCTCATACGCCCTGACCGGCCGCTCTTCGGACAACGCCTCGTTGGTGAGCCGCTCTATCCCGTCCACCACGTCCGCCGTCCACTCGCCGGGGAAAGAGAAGTCCATCCGGGCGCGTTCGGCGCGCATCTGGCCGCCGGTTACTTTGGCGTCGAAGTTCCGCCAGATCACACCGGAGAGCACGTGCAGCGCCGTGTGATAGCGCATGTGCGCGTAACGCCGCTCCCAGTCCAGCCCGCCCTTGAGGTCGCGCACCGTCTCCGGGATGGCCTTATCGAGGACGTGGACGACATCTCCGCTCTCGCGCCGCACGTCAACGACCGCCGCGTGGACCGGCCCGATGCCGAGCGTCCCTTTATCCGCGGGCTGGCCCCCGCCGCCGGGGTAGAAGGCGGTCCGGTCCAGGATGACCTCGCGCCCGTCGAGCTTGACGACGCGGGCCTCGAACCCTTGCAGGTAGGCGTCCGTGAGGAAAAGCTCCTCGGTCACAGTGACAGGGTGCCGCGTTCGTGGTCCTTGAAGGTGACGACCTCGCGGTAGCCTACGTCGTGGACGAGCTTCAGGCTCGTGTCGTAGCCGGCGGCGACCTGGTCGGCGGCGTGGGCGTCGGAGGAGAGGATGATCGGGACGCCCCGGCGGTGGAACATCTCCAGGAACTTCCGGGATGGGTAGATCTCGCCGATGGGCTTGCGGAGACCCGCCGCGTTCACGTCCACGACTATGCCGGACTCCGCTATGGCGTCGGCGGTCTCTTCGAGCATCGGGGTGATGTCCCGGTCGGGGAACTTGCGGAAGATCTTGATCAGGTCCGGGTGGCCGAGGACCTCGAAGCGCCCGGAGAGCGCGGCCTCGCGGACGTTC
>DASSMB010000172.1:0-9661 GCA_035689095.1 Rubrobacteraceae bacterium
AAACGAACGACGACCTTCCCGGCCCCGGACTCCAGGATCTCACCCTCCCCGAACTTGGCGTGCCGCACCTTCTCCCCGGCCCTGAACGAGGGCGAATCCGACGCAGGCTCCGGGCTGCTGCTCCCCCGTTTCGGCAGCGCGCGGCCCCATCCGCCACGTCCGGCAGCAGCAGTGGTCCCGCCGGAGATGGTGCCGGACTTGTACTCGTCCGGGATCTCCGACAGGAAGCGCGAGGGCATCTGGTACTCGCGCTCGCCCCAGTTGGACCGGAGCTTGGCGTAGGAGAGCGTGAGCGTCTTCCTGGCCCGCGTAATGCCGACGTAGCACAGCCGCCGCTCCTCTTCCAGGTTCTGCTCATCCAGGGAGCGGGCGTGCGGGAAGGTCCCCTCCTCCATCCCCACGACGAAGACGTGATCGTACTCAAGCCCCTTCGCGTTGTGGAGCGTCATCAGGGTGACACGGCCCTCAACCCCGACCTTATCCGTCTCCGAGTAGAGCGCCTGCTCCTGCAAGAACCCATCGAGGGTAGCATCCGGCTCCACGCTCTCGTACTCGCGAGCCGCGTTGATCAACTCCTCCAGGTTCTCCAGACGAGACTCGGCCTCCACCGTCCCCTCGGAGTCCAACTCCTTCTTGTACCCCGACTCGTCGAGCACCGCCCCTATAAGCTCCGCCGGCGGCACCTCCTTCGCCGCCACGCGCCATCCCTCGAACAACTCGTAGAGCGCCCGGCAGGACTTGCGCGCCGCCGCCGTTATGTCAACCTCCCCGGCCTCACCCAGAGCCTCGTACAGGGAGATGCCGTTCTTGCTGGCGTAGTCTTGCAGCTTCGCCACGGAGGTATTACCGAGGCCGCGTTTCGGAACGTTGATGATGCGTTCCAGGGAGACCGAGTCGTTCGGGTTCGAAATCACGGAGAGATAGGCCATGGCGTCCTTGATCTCCGCCCGCTCGTAGAACTTTACGCCGCCCACGATCTGGTACGGTACCCCCTCTCGAACCAGCACGTCCTCTAAGGCCCGGCTCTGAGCGTTCGTCCGGTAGAACGCCGCGATGTCCCGCGCTGTAACACCGCCCTCCATCAGCCGCTCGACCTCCGCCACCACGAACCGCGCCTCGGCGTACTCGTCCGACGCCGTGAATACCCGGATGCGCTCCCCCTCGTCCCCCGCCGTCCACAGCTCCTTCCGCTTGCGCGAGGCGTTGTTCGCCACCACCGCGTTCGCCGCAGAGAGGATGGTCTGCGTCGAGCGGTAGTTCTGCTCCAGCTTGACCACCGTTGCCTCCGGGTAGTCCCGCTCGAAGTCCAGGATGTTCCGAATATCCGCCCCACGCCAGCTATAGACCGAGTTGTGCGTGACTATGCCACCGGCGACGAAATTGTGGGTCCCCTCCACGTCGATGTCGTAGACCGGACGGTCCAGCAAGATCCGCTCCACGGACTCCACAACGTCGTACTCGCCGTCACCCGCGAACATGACCATACCCGGCCTCACGGAACCGGCGGGGACGAACGGTAGTGAGTTTGCCTCCCGCCAGCCCCGGCTCCCGCCCAGCCGCGCCTGGAACACGAGGCTCACGTCCAACACCTCGCGGATGCGCTCGGCGACCTGCATCAAACGCCCGAAGTCCTTGTAACAGGTCTCGAAGCGCCAGCTAACGGAGCCCTGCTTCGCGGGCCGCACGGAGAGCCCTAGAGACTCCAAGGCGGACCGCCCCTCCTCGTCGCGTCCCACCATCGAGATGCGGTGCATCGGCGACGCTCCGCGACGGTCGCCGCAGAGCGTAACCACCAGGTTCCTTCGCCTTCCGGTGTAGCTCTGAGGACGATAGTGTGGATACTCCGGGTGGAGACCTCTCTCCGCCAGGAGATCCATCGCGCTGCTCCCGGTGTCGAAGAGGGAGAAGACCCGCTTTATGTGCGCTTCATCGGAGACAAGACCGCCCGAGCTTCGCCCCTTGCGCGGCACAAACGGCAACGTGGGGATGCGGTGGCGCAGGGACAGCACCATCTCCTCCGCGCGGGCCTCGATCTCGGAAGCGTGGCTGGAGAGGACCCAGACCGCGTCGCCGTGCTCCTGACGGCAGCGCTGCGCGAACCCGACCGTCGGTTTCACCCGGCCATTCGTGTACACCTGGGAGGTCCCGAGACGGAACCCCACGTCGCTCTTGTGCATGAGGTAGGTAAAGTGCATCTGCGGCGTCAGGCCAAGCCGATATCCGGCGAAGTGTGTGTGCTCGGGGGTGCTGACCACCTCGCGTCCCAAGCGGGTGGAGATACGGACCCCATCCACGCGCTCCCTCCGGGCAACCGCCGTTACCCGCGCCGGCCGGAAGTCTCCACTACCGTAAGCGCTCAGAACCTCGTCATCCTCGGCTACGTCCTCGATGGGCTTCTCCGAGCCGTCGGCCATCATTACCGGCGTCCCTTCGACCAGGCATTGATCGTCGTCGCCGACAACGCACAAATTGCGACGCGCGGCGGCCAGGATGTTGACGAGGCGATACTGGGCGTGGTTGGTGTCCTGGTACTCATCCACGTGGATGTAGCGGAAGCGCGTCTGGTAACGCTCGCGGACCTCGGGGAAGATCTCCAAGAGGGCGACGGTCTGCATGATGAGGTCGTCGAAGTCCATGGCGTTGTTCTCGTAGAGCCGCTGCTGATAGAGGTCGTAGACCTCGGCGACGTTCTCGGCCATGTAGCCCTCGGTCTGCCGAAGGAAGTCGTCGGCGGCCAGGAGGCGGTTCTTGGCGTCGGAGATCTGGGCCTGGAACGAGCGCGGGTTGAAGCGCTTTGGGTCCTTGCCGAGCTCGATGATGCAGCGCTTGACGAGCCGTACCTGGTCGGCGGTGTCGTAGATCGTGAACTCCCGCCGGTAGCCGAGCTTGTCGGCGTGCGCCCTGAGTATCCTCGCGCAGAAGGCGTGGAAGGTGGAGACCCACATCTTGCGGGAGTCGGGTCCGACGAGGAGCGCGACCCGCTCCTTCATCTCGCGGGCGGCCTTGTTGGTGAAGGTTATCGCCAGGATCTCCTCCGGTCCGGCGAGTCCCTGCTCCAGCAAGTAGGCGATCCTGTGCGTCAGCACGCGGGTCTTTCCGCTCCCCGCCCCGGCCAGGATGAGGAGCGGTCCCTCGGTGTGTTTTACGGCGTCTAGCTGCGTGGGATTTAGCGATTCCAGAAGCATTGTTCAAAAGTATAACAGCAGCGTACCGCCTAATTACGCAGCCGGTGCAACCCTATCTCGACGCCTCTGCCGCCCTGCTCCACAGAGACAATCTCCGTCGTCGTTCGGAAACCTTGTTCTTCCATCTCATCCAGAAAGACGGGCGCGGTGTTGCGGTTCGGATCGGCGAAAACTGCCTCTCCGCGGGGAGATAGCAGCCGGGGAACCAGTTCGGCGAGCGCCAGTCCGCTCAGGGCCTCGTACAGCACGTCCGCTCCGATGACGAGGTCGAAGACCCCCAGGCTCTCTATCTCCGGCGAGCGCCAGTCGAGAAGTGCGGTCCGAAGATCCCGGCCCACGTTGGTCCGGGCGTTATGGGCAGCGAAGTCGAGGGTCGCTGCGTAATGATCTGTAGCGAGTACCTCGGCTCCTCGGGCGAGCGCGGCTACGGAAGGTAGTCCCAGGCCGCACCCGAGCTCGATGACGCGACGGCCAGCAAGGTTCTGGTCCGCTATGGATCTCGCAAGAGCGATGGCGCTCGGCCACAGGTCGGCCCAGTAGGGCAGGCGCTCGTCGTGGTCGAACTCCGCCTCGTCTATGAGAGCGTCCGCTGCGGCGGGATGTGTGATGCGGTAATTGCCGCCGCCGACCTCGACCGTTGATGTAGTCAGGTGCGTGCGGTCTTCGAGGTGCAGCCGGAGATGGTCCAGAGAGATGATTTTAGTTGAGGGAAGCGGCTGTCTCGGGATATGCGGCGCCCGCTGCGTGCGCGACGCGGCGCTCGCGTTCTTCCTCTGCGAGCTGGGCGATGCTGTAGCGGCCAAACACGCTTTCGAGGGCGACACGGGCTTCGTCCCAGACCTTGCTCGTGGCGCACAGAGGAGCTTCAGCGATATAGCAGACGCCGCCGGCGGAGCATCGGGCGGGCCGGACCTCGCCGTCCAGGATCTCCACTATGTCCAGGACCGTGATCTCCTCGGTCGGCACCGCGAAGCAGTAGCCGCCGTGAGCCCCCCGGTGGCTCTCCAGGATCTTTGCCCGGCGGAGCTCGCCGAAGATCTGCTCAAGGAACCGCTCCGGGATCTTCTGGCAGCGGGCGATATCCGCGACGCCGCGCGGCGAACCGCACTCGGCCAGCGCCAACTCCATCAACGCCCGAACGGCGTACTTGCTCTTTTTAGTAAGTCTCACTACGAAAAACCGCCTGCTTGCATACCGAACCGTAGCCCCGATTGTAGCAGATATGCACAGGTAAGGACTGACGGACAAAGGAAGCGAGGGTAGTTTACGCTACTCTTCCTCGGGACGCTGCTCGCGCTTCATGTACTGCTGCATGGCGTTCTCTATGCGCTCCCCGGTCACCAGGAAGACCGTCCGCCCGCCGATATCCACGCCGTGGTCGGCGATGCGCTCCAGGTAATGGACCATGAGAGCCGCGCGCATCCGCCACTCCGGGCTCCCGGCCCCGGTTTCGGAGGGGTTGGCGATAAGGTTCAGCGCCTCCGAGTACAGGAGGTCCACCTTGTCATCCACGGCCTGCAGGTCACGAGCTCGGTCTATGTCGCGGTCCTTGAAGATATCGAGACCTTCGTGGAAGAGGTTGCGCGCCGAGCGGGCCATCTCGATCAGCGCCGCTTCGAGGTCTTCGTCCCGCTCGTGGTCAGCGGTGTCGGCGATGCCGTGGCAGATGTGCTCGCAGAGCGTCCCCGACCGGACCAGGTGGTTCGTCACCGCCTGCACCGTGTAGAGGAGGCGCAGGTCGCGCGCCACCGGCGCCTGTCGAGCCTGGAGGATCATGCACTCCTCGTCTATCTCCGCGCCGCGCATCTTGTAGCGGACGTCTACGCCGAGCTCGCGGCTCGCCGCGTCGGCGTCGCGCTCCTCCATGGCGGTCACCATGTTCACCAGGGAGTTCTCGACCTCCCCGCCGAGGCTCAAGACCTGCGAGACCAACTCGTCCAGCTCGTGCTGAAAGCTCTCCCTCGGCATGGTCTAGCCGAACCGGCCCGTCACGTAGTCTTCAGTCTCGGAGCGGTCCGGATTGGAGAACATCTTCTCCGTCTCATCGAACTCCCAGAGCCTGCCGGGGTCGCCCATGTTCTCGATATAGAAGAAGCCCGTGAAGTCCGAGATGCGGGCGGCCTGCTGCATGTTGTGCGTCACGATCACGACCGTGTAAAGCTCCTTCAGCTCGTCCATCGCGTCCTCGATCTTCTGGGTCGAGATCGGGTCGAGCGCGCTGGCCGGCTCGTCCATGAGGATTACCTCGGGCTCGATGGCTAGGGTCCGGGCGATGCACAGCCTCTGCTGCTGGCCGCCGGAGAGGGACGTCCCGCTGTCCTTCAGCTTGTTCTTCACCTCGTCCCACAGGGCCGCCTGCCGGAGCGACTTCTCCACAATCCCATCCAACTCGTCCTTCTTGCGCTTGCGCCCGAGCTTGATGCCGGCGATCACGTTATCGTAGATGGTCATGGTCGGGAACGGGTTCGGCTTCTGGAAGACCATGCCGACCTTGCGCCGCACCCTCACCGGGTCCACGTCGTCCCCATAGATGTCTTCTCCGTCCAGAAGGATCTTCCCCTCCACCCTGGCTCCCGGCACGATCTCGTGCATCCGGTTGATGCTGCGGATAAAGGTGCTCTTGCCGCACCCGGAAGGTCCTATGAGGGCGGTGATCCTGTTCCGCTTTATGTTCATGGAGACGTTCTGGAGCGCCTTGAACGAACCGTAGTACATGTCCAGGTTCTCGACCGTCACCACCGGCTCCGTGTCGTGGATGCCGGAGGAGCGCCGCGGGGCCTCCTCCCGTCTGGGCTCCGGTTCGTTGGTCGGGCGTTGGGTCATCTGCTGTTCCCTCGTCTTGTCTCTGGAATCCATCGGATTACCACGGTCCTTTCGCGCGGGTACACCTTACCATCACCTGCCGCTGACGTTCTGCCCCTTGAAGATCAAACGCGCCAGTATGCTCGTCCCGACAACTATGATCACCAGCAGCATCGCCGCGCCCCACGCCACCTCCACGACGTCCGGCGAGGGAGCCTTGCCGAGCTGGTAGATCTGCAATGACAGCGTCGTATACGGCGCGTTGACCAGGTTCGAGCTCAAAGGGAAGTTGGTTCCGAATATGGTCAGGATCAGGGGTGCCGTCTCTCCGGCGACCCGCGCCACGGCGAGCAACACCCCGGTCACGATGCCGCTTAGGGCCGTCGGCACGACAACCCGCATGATGGTCTTCCACCTCGACACACCGAGGCCCAGCGAAGCCTCCCGGATAGAGCCCGGAACGAGCCGTATTATCTCCTCCGTGGTGCGGGTGATCACAGGGATCATCAGCACCGCGAGGGCGAACGCCCCGGCCAGCGCGGAGAAGCCGCCGGTGATCCCCACGACTAGCCCGAACGCGAACAGACCGACGACGATGGAAGGTATCCCGGTCATGGTATCGGCCATGAAGCGGATCACGTACCCCAGCCGGTTGTTCCCATACTCGGCCAGGTAGATGCCCGCCATCACGCCCACCGGCACCCCGATGAGGGTGGCGAGACCGACGATCACGAGCGTCCCGACGATCCCGTTCCTGACGCCGCCGCCGTCTCCGAAGGACTGCGGGAGCGCCGTGAAGAAGTTCAGGTCCCAGGCGCCGAGCCCTTTTATGACGACGTAGATGATTATCCAGGTCAAAGGAAGGATGGCGACGGCGGTACACGCATAGGCGATGCCGGTCATTATCCGGTCTACCATCTTCCGCTGCCGGTAACGGCTCGATGTCGTGGAGAGGCTGCTCATGCCCGTATACCTCCCTTGGGAGTCTTGCTAACGAGAGAGACTATGAGACGCGCGGTGATGTTGATAATTATCGTAATGACGAAGAGCACCAGCCCGAGCTCGACCAGGAACGAGAGCGAGATCCCGCCAGCCTCCGGGAACTGGCCGGCGATCTGGCTAGCCAGCGTCGCCCCCTGGTCGAAGAGCGAGCTGAAGATGTGCGGCTTGTTCCCGATGATGAACGTCACGGCCATTGTCTCACCCGCCGCCCGGCCCAGCCCCAGGATGACCGCCCCGAGCACCCCGCTCGCCGCGTAGGGCAGCACCGCGCCGCGGAACATCTCCCAGCGCGTCGCGCCCAATGCCAACATCCCCTCCCGCTGGTCTCTGGGGACAGCGCGTATAACGTCGCGGGAGACGGCGGCCACGGTAGGCAGGATCATGATGGAGAGCACGATGCTCGCCGTGAAGACCGTCGGCCCCGGAAAGGTACCCTTGAACAGCGGCGTCCACCCCAACACGCTCTGCAACGGCGGCACGACGTAGTCCCTCATGAAAGGCGCCAGGGCGAAGAAGCCCCAGAGTCCATAGACGATAGACGGAACCGCGGCCAGCAGCTCGACTATAAACCCGACCATCCGGTTCACGCGGTCCGGCGCGATCTCGACCAGGAACGCCGCGATGCCGACGCCGATCGGACCGGCGATCAGGATAGAGATAAACGCGGTGACCAGAGTCCCGTATATGAACGGCAGAGCCCCATAGAGATCCTGACCTGGGTTGTACTCCGTGCTCCACAGGAAGCTCAGGCCGAACTCCTGCCGCGCGGCGAGGCTCTCCTGCCACAGCTCGGCGATGATACCGATCATCAACGCCAGGATGGAGAGCCCGAACAACAGGGCCACCCCGGCGAAAATGGTGTCGCTCCTGTGTCCGCGGCGCAGTTCTTTAAAGAAGCTCAAATCGCCCTCTCTCCGGTGCGGGGATCCAAAACCCGAAAACTAACGCTAAATCTCGTCTTTGACAAGGTCTACTTCCAGACGTGGTCCGGGAGAGAACCCCGAAAGGCTCTCTCCCATAAGCCACGCTAGCCTAATCTGCTACTTCGTGTAGCACTTCTTGCCGCCGGCCTCCATACCCTTGATGGTCTTCTCGTCAGCGGAGACTATATCGTCCGGGAGTTCCACGTAGTTCAGGTCTTCGGCGAAGTCCTGGCCGTCGTGCGTGATGTACCAGGCCGTCTCGGCGACCGCCTCGCACTCGGCCAGATCGTCCATCTGCTGGCGCACGATCATCCAGGTGAGGCCGGTGATCGGGTAGGCGTCCCCCTCGAACGGGGCCAGCGACGAGATCGTGACCTTCAGGTCGTCCGGGATGTCGCCGTTCTCGCCGGCCTGCTCGATGGCGGTCTGCGCGCTCTTCACGCTCGGCTGAACGTAGCTGCCGGTCTTCTCGCCGATGTTTGCGAAGGGTATGTCGTTCTCCTTGGCATACTCCAGGCCGATATAGCCGATGGAGTTCTTGGTCTGCTGCACCTGACCCGCGACACCCTCGTTGCCGTCGGCGCCGATGCCGGTGGGCCACTGAAGCTCGTCACCGGGTCCGGGACCGTTCTTCCAGGCCGGGCTAACCGCCGCGAGGTAGTTGGTGAAGATGTTCGTGGTGCCCGAGCCGTCAGAGCGGTGCACGACGGATATCTGCGCGTCCGGGAGCGTCGCGTTCGGGTTTAGCTCGGCTATCGCCGGGTCGTTCCAGTTCGTAATCTTGCCGAGGAAGATGTCGGCGAGGACCGTGCCCGTCAGGTTGAGCGGGGTGTCGCCCAGATCCTCCAGGTTGTACGCGGCGACCACCGCGCCGCCTACGGTGGCGATGTGCTTGGGGTTCCCACCGGCCTGCTTCTCCTCCTCGCTGTCCATCGGCGCGTCGGAGGCGCCGAAGGCAACCGTCTTCTGGATGAACTGCTCGCGCCCACCGCTGGAGCCTATGGACTGGTAGTTGACCTGCGGCCCGCCGTCCTTGACAAGCTCCTGTCCCATCTTGTCCATGAACGGAGCGACAAAGGAGGAACCCGCGCCGCTGATCTGGGAAGCCGCCTTGGCGTCACCGCTGTCGCTACCCCCGCCACCGCCGCCCGTAGCCTGCCCGCAAGCCGCGAGCACCACGGACAGAGCCAAAAGACCCATCATGACCAACAGCCTCGAACGCAATACGCCCTTCAAGTCCACGCTCCTCTCAAAAAGGTCCGAACCGGGGACTCTCCGTCCCACTTCAGGGCAGGATAATAGGGCATGGCAATCTATCTTTAGTTTCAGTTATGTAAACTGCAATTTAAATCTATGTTAAATGGAGCCCTCGCCGGAGCGGGCTGGTTGCAGTGGCACTTGCGGCTTCTTGCGGAGAGGGCACACAGTGCCTTTAACTTGGTGTTGCGGTGTATCAGACGGCAGTGAGAGCGAGGAGTAGAGTAACGGCTGGCCGCCGTTTGTATTTAATAGCCGGACGGACAGCTTTATGGAGGGGGTCTTGGCGAGAGTGAACGTACCGGGTACATCCTGAAGAGCAGATCTGACCGCGAGTTGATCCTGGCCTGTCGCAAGGGCCGGAGCGGGGCGTGGAAGGAGCTTCTCGGCAAGTACGAGCGGCTGGTCTACTCCATCCCGCTGCGCTACGGGCTCTCGCGCCACGACGCGGCGGACATCGCGCAGCTCACGTTTACCATCCTGATCCAGAAC
>DASSMB010000173.1:0-2220 GCA_035689095.1 Rubrobacteraceae bacterium
CGGGATGACCTCCCGATCCGCGAACGCCCGCACCTTGTCCCGGACCTCGCGCTCCTCGTCCGTGAACAGGTCGTCCAGCAAGTAATAGTCGGTCCCCAGAGACCGGGTAACGTCGGCGATCATGGACTCCTCCTTCTCATGGCCTCTCCGCGCCCCAACTCTAGCACGCTACCCGTGCCACCGGCGCCCGGAAACTTTACGTGAATTTATTATCCATGTTATTATCAATATTGACAAGTTTTTCGGAAATCGAAGGAAGAGGAGTCGTTGGCGGAGCCGGTAGAGCGGGCGGGGGAGAGGACCACGCCGAAGGACGTGTTCCTGAGCGAGGTCAAGACGCGGGACATCTTCCCGTTGCTCATACTGCATCTCGTGAGGGAGAAGCCGGAGTACGGCAACAGCATCATGGCGCAGATACGCGAGATCAGCGCCGGGGCGATGAGCGTGTCGCCGAACACTATCTATCCGCTGCTCCGGCGGCTGGAGGAGAAGGGTTACGTGAAGGGAGAGTGGGAGCGCCCGGACACGCGGAGCCGCCGTTTCTACACTATTACGCCGCGCGGAGAAGAGAAGTATCAGGAGATCAAGGACAGATTCGAGGTGCATCTTTTGCGGGTAAGAGATGCGCTGGAATCCATGCACGGAGAACTCTATGGTTAACACGGGAGAAGGAGGCCGGATGTCGCACGGGATCAGGAAGGTAGCAGTCCTCGGAGCGGGCACTATGGGGGCGGCGATAGCGGCGCACTGCGCGAACGCGGGTCTGGAAGTGGACCTGCTCGACATCGCGCCGAACGAGGGCGACGATAAAGACGCCGTCGTCAAGGGCGGCTTCGACCGGATGCGGAAGGCCCGTCCGGCGGCGCTGATGAGCAAGGCCGTGGCCGAGCGCATGAGGATCGGGAACTTCGACGAGGACTTCGACCGCGTCGCGGACGCCGACTGGGTCGTAGAGGCGATCCTGGAGAAGCTGGAGCCGAAGCGCCGGCTCATGGAGCGGGTCGAAGCGACGGCGAAGAAGAGCGCCATCATCTCCTCGAATACCTCAGGGATTCCGCTGCACCAGGTCGCGGAGGGGCGCTCGGAAGATTTCAAGAAGCGTTTCCTGGGGACGCACTTCTTCAACCCGCCGCGCTACTTGAAGCTGATGGAGATCATCCCGACAGAAGACACAAATCCCGAGGTAGTCGAGGCCGCGCGGAACTTCGGGGAGCGGGTGCTCGGCAAGGGCGGCGTAATCGCCAAGGACACGCCGAACTTCATCGGCAACCGGCTCGGGAGCTTCGCGGGCATGCAGTCGGTGACGTACGCGTTCGAGAACGGCTATGGCATCGAGGAAATAGACGCGATCACCGGCCCGCTCATCGGCCATCCCAAGACGGCGACGTTCCGGCTGAACGACCAGGTCGGCCTGGACATCGCCGTCGGCGTCGCGGAGAACCTGTACGAGGCCGTCCCGGAGGACGACGCGCGCGAGGACTTGAAGCCGCCGCCGAAGCTCAAGGAGATGCAGGAGAAGAACCTGCTCGGCAACAAGACCGGCTCCGGCTTCTACAAGCGCGACAAGCGCGACGGCAAGACCGTCTTCGACGTGCTGGACCTCGATACCTTCGAGTACCGTCCGGCGGAGAACCCGGAGATCCCGATAGCAAAAGAAGCGCAGCAGCAGGGCGACCTCGGGGCGCGGCTGCGGTTCCTCATCGAGAAGGCCGACGAGGACCGGCACGCCCGCTACATCCGGGACACGCTCCTGCCGTACATGGCCTACGCCTCGCGGCGCGTACCGGAGATCTCCGATACGTTGGAGGATGTGGACCACGCGATGGAGTGGGGCTTCGCCCACCAGACCGGCCCCTTCCGCACCTGGGACCTGCTCGGCGTGCGCGATACCGTCGAGGAGATGAACTCTCTCGGCATCGAGGTCGGCGGCTGGGTGAAGGAGATGTTGGAGGCCGGCAACGAGAGCTTCTACAAGACCGAGGACGGCACGGAGCTACAGTTCAGTCCGGTGAGCAAGCAGTACGAGCCGGTGCGCGAGGACCCGATGTATGTCTCGCTCGACCGGCTGCGCGACGAGGGCAAGGAGCTGGCGCGCAACGACTCGGCGAGCCTGCTGGACCTCGGCGACGGGGTGCTCTGTCTGGAGTTCCACTCCAAGGGCAACTCCATAGACGGCGCTATGGTCGAGATGGGCAACCGGGCGCTCGCGGAGCTGGAGCG
>DASSMB010000174.1:0-3041 GCA_035689095.1 Rubrobacteraceae bacterium
GAGTCGGCTTATGCTGCGGCGATTGGCGCATGCGGCATGGGGGTCATCTACCGCGTTGTTGCTCGGGATTCGTCGTTTACAAAACTCCCTTTAGCCCGAATCAGGGTTTCAGCGTGAACTCGAAGTCCGCGGCCTGCTCGATGGCGCGGGCGGCGCGCAGGAGCGTGGGCTCGGTGAAGTGGTCGCTCATTAGCTGGACGCCGACCGGGAGCCCTTCGGAGAGGCCGCCGGGGACGCTAATGGCGGGGATTCCTGCGAGGTTCGCGGGGATGGAGCAGACGTCCTGGTAGTACATCGCCAGCGGGTCGTCCACCTTCGCCCCGATCCCGAACGCCACCGTCGGCGAGGTCGGCGAGAGGAGCACGTCGTAGCGCGCGAACGCCGCGCGGAAGTCCTCAATGATCCTGGTCCGCACCTTCTGCGCCTGGGCGTAGTAGGCATCGTAGTAGCCGCTACTCAGAGCGTAGGTGCCGAGCATGATGCGGCGCTTGGCCTCGTCCCCGAAGCCCGCCTCACGGGTCTCGCGGTACATCTCGTGAACGCCGTCCGCCGGGACGCGCAGACCGTAACGCACGCCGTCGAAGCGAGCCAGGTTCGACGAGACCTCCGCCGGGGCGATGATGTAGTAGGCGGGCAGGGCGTACTCCGAGTGCGGCAGGCTCGCCTCCCCCACCTCGGCTCCGGCGTCCTCTAAGCCCTGGGCGATCCGCTCCGTCACCTCGCGCACGCCGGGCTCTATCCCCTCGCCGTTCACCAGCTCGGTGACGACGCCGACCCGCAGGCCGGAGACGCCGTTCTCAAGCTCCGAGAGGTAGTCCGGGACCTCGACGTTCGCGCTCGTGGAGTCGCGGGAGTCGTGTCCGGCGATGGCCTGCAAGAGGAGCGCGGAGTCGCGCACGTCGCGGGTCATGGGGCCGATCTGGTCCAGGGATGACGCGAACGCGATGAGCCCGTAGCGCGAGACCCTCCCGTACGTCGGCTTGAGCCCCACGATGCCGCACAGCGCCGCCGGCTGGCGCACGCTGCCGCCCGTGTCCGTGCCGAGCGCCCACCACCCCTCGCCCGCCGCGACCGCCGCCGCCGAGCCGCCAGAGGAGCCACCCGGCACCCGCGAGAGGTCCCACGGGTTGCGGGTAACGCCGTAGGCTGAGTTCTCTGTCGAGGAACCCATCGCGAACTCGTCCATATTCGCCTTGCCGACCATGATCAGGTCGTCCCCGAAGTTCCTGAGCGCCGAGGCGTCGTAGAGCGGCGTGAAGTCCTCCAGGATCTTCGACCCGCACGTGGTCCGTACCCCGCGCGTACTGAGCACGTCCTTCACGGCCATCGGGACACCCTCCCAGAGCTTCCGAGACCCGTTCTTCGCGTCAACCCGCCCGGCGCGCTCCAGCGCTATCTCGGGCGTTACGGTGACGAAGGCGTTTACCTCCCCCTCGACCTCCTCGACGCGGGCGTTGGCGACCTCGGCGGCCTCGCGGGCGGAGACCTCGCCGGACTCTATCTCCTTCGCCAGCTCGTGGGCGGTCAGGCTCAGTAGATCTGCCATCAGTCGATCCTCGGCACGGCGAAGAGGTTGTCCACGGGCTCGGGGGCGGGTGCGAGCGCCTCGTCGCGCGGCAGTTCCTCGCGCGGCTCGTCCGGGCGCAGGACGTTCGTCAGGTTGAGGGGGTTCGCGGTCGGCGGCACGCCGTCGAGGTCCAGCTCCCCGATCTTGTCGATGCTCTCTAAAATGGCCCCGAGCTGCTCGCCCATCCGGGCCACCTCCCCGTCCTTCAGGCCCAGCCGGGCCAGGTTTGCCACGTGACGCACCTGCTCTTCGGATATCATCTCTCGCCTCCGATTCTCGCGTAAAAACCTATCTTAGCGCACGACGCGCCGGGTATTCCGGCAGAGTGGAGAGGGTTTCGCGGGGACAGAGCCGGTCAGGTCTCTTCCGTCGCTCGCAGGGCGGCCATGAACGCCTCGAACTCGTCGCGGCACTCGCCGCAGATCTCCAGGTGCTCCTGGACCAGGGGCAGGGCCTGGCCGGGGTCGAGGCCGGAGAGCTTCATATTCACGAAGCGGTCTAGCTGCTCGAAGCACTCGTCACAGCCGATCTCCACCTCGCGGGTCTCGGCGATCTCACCGATCAGGGCCTTGAATATGTCCCGGTCGAACATTTGCGTTATTCTTCTCCGTCCTCCATAGAGGGATGTAGAAGGATACGACACACCCTCCCAACCAGTAGATGCGGTGAGACCTTCAGATCTTACCCCCCAAAAGCTCCGAGTACGTCTTGCGGTGTGAGCCTCTCCGCCGCCATCCTCTTCTTCAGCCGCTTGCGGGCGTCGTGGAGCAGCTTGTAGAGCGCGTTCCGGTTGGTGTTCATGCGGTCCGCCACCGCCTCCAGCGGCATGCCGTTCATCGCGGCGAGCAAGGCCCTGCGTTGTTTCTCCGTCAGCTCCTCGTCGATGAAGCACCGAAATTGCGTCATGATCATCGCCTGGGCCGCAAATCGCGAGGGGTCTTCCAGTGTATCAGCCGGTTCGTCATGTCCCTGGCGCTCGATAGCTTCATCCAGCGAGACATCTCGCCACCTGCTGTGCCGTATCTCGGCGAAGGCTGTGCGAACGGCGATCTTCTGCGCCCACACCGTGAAGCGGCACTCTCCGCGGAAGGAGTCCAGGTTATCCAGTATCTTGATGAGCGCCTCCTGCGCGAAGTCCTCCAGTGAGGGATCTATGCTGCTCGTCCTCCCGTGCAGGGCGGCCCTCAATCCGCGCAAGAGTATGAGGCGCAGGTCTGCGATGGCCCTGTCTCTCGCGGGCCCCCGTAGCTCTGCGAGCCACTGCTCGTTGCCGCGCTCTCTCGCAGGGACAGCCATAAGGTATATTACCGGCGTTCCGCGCCAACCGCGACCCCGGATCTCTACGACGCTCCGTATCGAGCGGACTCAGCGAGAGATATGCTCGACGCGTGATTTCACCGCCATCACGAAGGCGCGCACCTCGGAGGGGTCCAGGCGTCGCGCCTGGCCGCGACGGATCTCCAGTGCCGCATCT
>DASSMB010000175.1:0-28317 GCA_035689095.1 Rubrobacteraceae bacterium
CCTGATGTACGGAGAGCGCGACGACCCGTATGCTGTGATCTCACGCCTCGGGGAGCGCCAGGAGACGACGGACGCTCCTGACGAGGTGCTGTTGGTTATAGTGGAGACGATCAAGGAGGCGCTCCGGGTGCCATACGTGGCGATCAAGCCCAGAGATGACGATGCCGGGGGGATCTTGGCGGAAGTCGGGGAGCCGATCAGGGAGACGCTGCGTCTGCCGCTTACGTATCAGCAAGCGCCGGTCGGAGAGTTGCTGATCGCGCCTCGCGCCGGGAGCAAGGGGTTCTCCGCCGCCGATAGGCGACTGCTGGAAGACCTGGCCCGGCAGGCCGGGGTCGCCGTACATTCCGCGCGCCTCACGAGAGACCTGCAGCGTTCGCGTGAGAAGCTGGTCACCGCCCGCGAGGAGGAGCGCCGCCGCCTGCGGCGAGATCTGCACGACGGCCTGGGCGCCCAGCTAGCCGGTCCCAACATCCAGACTGGGGTGCTGCGGCGCCTGATCCCCCGGGACCCCGCAGCCGCTGATGAGCTGGCGGCCGAACTGAAGACCGAGCTACAGTCCGCCATCGCGGACATCCGGCTGCTGGTATATGACCTCCGGCCTCCGGCCCTGGACGACCTGGGACTTGTCGCCACCCTGACCCAGCTAGCCACGCGATACGGCGCGGAGGACAGAGGGTTGCGGGTGACAGTCGAAGCGCCGGACAATCTGCCCAACCTCCCCGCCGCCGTCGAGGTGGCCGTCTACCGCATCGCGCAGGAGGCCCTGACGAACGTGGTCCGCCACGCCCGCGCGCGGACGTGCGTGGTGCGGCTCGCGGTGGATGGCGAGGTTAGGTTCGAGGTCGCGGACGACGGGGCCGGGGTGCCGGAGGAGCACGCGGCAGGCGTCGGTCTGCTCTCGATGCGCGAGAGAGCGGCGGAGTTGGGCGGTACTTGCGCGGTTCGGCCCGGGCCGGAGGGCGGGACGAGGGTGCTAGTCCGGTTACCGTTGCCCGGAGAGGAGTGAGAGGTGGAGACGCTGCGGATACTGGTAGCCGAGGACCACCCGCTATTTAGGAAGGGTGTGACCTCCTTGCTCTCCTCGATCCCGGACTTCGAGGTCGTTGGAGAGGCCGAGAGTGGTGAAGATGCCGTCGCGCGCGTGGAGGAGCTTCAGCCGGACGTGGTCCTCATGGACCTTCAGATGCCTGGCCGGGGCGGCATAGAGGCGACCCGCGAGATCCTGCACGACAGTCCCAGCGTCCGCGTCCTGGTCGTCACACTCTTCAAGGACGATGACTCGGTCTTCCTGGCCTTGCGAGCCGGGGCGCGCGGATACGTCCTCAAGGACGCCGACGAGGAGGAACTGGTGCGTGCGATCCGCGCGGTGGGACGCGGGGAGGCCATCTTCAGCCCGGCGGTCGCGGAGCGCGTGCTTTCCTACTTCGCCGCTCCGAATCCCGCGCCGCCGCAGGTCTTTCCGACGCTCACCGATCGCGAGCGCGAGATCCTGACCCTGATCGCCCAGGGCCACCCCAACCCATCCATAGCCAAACACCTGTCTCTCAGCACAAAGACCATCGGCAACTACGTCTCCAATATCTTCACCAAGCTCCAGGTCGCCGACCGCGCCCAGGCCATCATCCGCGCTCGTGAGGCCGGTCTGGGCCAGGATCGCGGGTAGCGGACAACCCCGTGCGAAGGTGGGTAGTAGAATATAGCCGTGAACCGAGGAGACATCATTTCCCGAAACCCCGAGGTGATGAGCGGTGAGCTGGTTTTCACAGGGACCCGCGTGCCGGTTCAGACTCTCATCGATTACCTGGAGGCCGGACATTCGCTAGACGACTTTCTCGACGGTTTCCCTACCGTGAGCCGTGAGCAGGCAGTCTCCTACCTGGAGATAACACTAGAGGCTGCCGAGGTTCTCGCGAGTGCGCCTTCTGCTCGATGAGAACGTTGATAGGCGTCTAAAACGGTTCTTTGGCGAGGAGCACGAGGTCCTGACCGTCGCGGATCGCGGCTGGAAAGGCAAGAGAAACGGTGAGCTTCTGAACCTCGCGCAGCGCGATTTCGACGTGCTATTGACCACCGACCGTAACATACCTTATCAACAGAACATATCACGGCTGGATCTTGCAGTCGTCATACTTGAGGTGAAGAGGAACACTCTTGAGGATCTCACGCCACTCATGGAGCGGGTAAATACCTCGCTCGCCGAGACGAATCCAGGTAACGTGATTCGCATCTCTCTTTCAGGCGAATGACCTACAACATCTTCACTAGGCTCCAGGTCGCCGACCGCGCCCAGGCCATCATCCGCGCTCGTGAAGCCGGTCTCGGACGAAACACTAGCCGGGACCTGTAAAGTCGGGCGAAAGCTCCCACCAAAATTCCCGGACTTTGGGAAGACCTTCCCCTACCTCCCGGGAAAGGCCCCCGGCTAGAGTGACGCTATGGAGTCCAAAAACTCACCAAGGAGGAAGAGCTGTGAACACTAAACGACCGCTGCCCCTGGCAGTCGGTGTCGTCCTGCTGGCACTGTTTAGCCTGCTTAATTTTGTATCCTCGTTGTTGCCAACGGATTACCCGACGACCGTCCTTTTGTTGGGCGGTGCGTTGGGCGTCGTTGGCCTCCTCGCCGCCGCCGGTCTGTGGCAGTTGAGAAGGTGGGGTCTGTTGCTGACCATCATTGTATCCGTGCTCAACATACTGTTGGCGGCTCCAGGGATACTCGCCGAGCCACACGCCACGGGCAAACTCCTCGCAGGGGTTACGACCGTGGGCTTCGCTCTCGTCATCGTGCTGGTGATGCGGTCGGACTCGCGACGCGCTTTCGCGGCTACCTGAGTTTCCGAGACCAGTGCCAGCTACCCGCGACCACTATCCTACGCCTGCTTTTGGGCGCAAGGAGACGCGGCAGTGTTCACACAAAATACAATGAAGGAGTCACATCCATGAAGAACACTTCCACAGCGGGCACGCCGGCTTGGCTCTGGTCCAACCTCGCCGCGATGGGGTTCAGCCTGGAGCATACCGTGGCGGACTTGGCGATTATCTTCGGACCGTTGTCATCAGGCTTCGGCGTGCCGCAGGCTTTGCTTAGTGTGATGATCGGAGTACTGTACACTTGGTGGGCTTGGGCTTTCGCAAAGGCTGTTGGGGGAGCGAAGTCTTGGCTGGTTGGCCTGATGGCGTTCAATGTCCTCTGGGTTGGCGGCAATGGCCTGACGATCTTTACCTGCCCGCCCCCCTGTAGCTTGGTGCCAGTATATGCCGACGCTCTACACTTAGGCAATCTTATGCTTGCTCCGCTGGCGACTTACTTCGCCTTCAGGGCCATGAGACGAATTTCAGGGCCGGGCAGCTGGCTGGTAATGGTGGGCAACATTATCATCATGCTGGCCTTAGTGATAGCGATTATTGCAGTGCTGACATCGCTTGCGGGCGCCTGAGCAGACTTCTGATGGTGAGCAACGCCGGCGGCTCGGCCCAAACGAGGTTGCCGTGTCCGAACGCGGCCTCGGCCGGCGGTGTGCCGCTACCGAATATTAACGGCGGCCCGCTCGCCGAATACGAAAGGAGAAAATACTATGTCGTCTTCAGACCTGATTCGCTGGGGTGGGTTGGCCGCCATGGTCGGGGGTGTGGTGTGGGTTGTGGACTCGGCCCTTCCACTCCTTGCTACGCCAGAAAGCGGCGTGACCGACGTCCTGTTCATTATCGCGGCGCTCTGCACAGTTGGGGGGTTTGCCGGTTTCCACGCGCTGCAGAAGGACGACTACAGGCGCATTGAACGGGGCGGCTTCTGGACGCTCGTCCTGGCCACGCTAGCCCTGGTAGTAGGACTGATACTCTCGTTGCTGGGTAACACGGCTCTTGAGAGGCTCGAGTTGTTTCCGGTGGGAACCTTCGCTGTGTTTGTCGGGTTCGTGCTCTACGGAGCTGCCACCTTTCAAGCGAGGGTGTTACCCCGCTGGTGCGGGATGGGGTTGATTGCTGGTCCGTTCATGTTCCTCCTGGGGAACGTCGGAGGGATAGCGTTCGGGCTTCTGTGCCTGGCGCTGGGATACACGCTCTGGTCGCGGGGGAATACGTCTGTGGGGCAACCCTCGCGCATAAGCTGAGTTTCCGAGAATATGAGAAGCGGTCCAGGCCGCAAGCAGGCGGTGAGGGTGCGGATGACGAGGAGGTAGTTGAAGGTCATGTCCACGAAGACCTGTATAGTAGTAGGGCGTGCGGTGAGCATGTCGAACACCAGGAGGACAGCCTACTTCGCCTACGCGGCAGGCGTCCCCGGCATTCTCGCCAACCTCTCCCTCATCGTCATGTACGTCCTGCTTGGGCTTCAGAGTGGAAATCCCGAGGATCAGACCCTGATCGGTTCTGCCTTCCATGTGGCGGGATCGGGCAGCGATCTTTTGGGATCGCTCTCGACGGCGTTCATGATCCCGGTCGCGCTATTCTTGGGCAAACGCCTGCCGCGCAAACGAACAACACGCTTCACGCAGGCGGCCGGTCTGGTGGCCATGGCGCTGTTGACCATCGGTGGTCCGCTGCTGGTGCTCGGGGTGCTTACGTTCGAGGTCGATACACCGATCGCCATCGGGGCGCTAATCGTTCTGGCAATCTGGCTATTGCTGGTCAACCGATGGTTGCACCTGTTGGATGCTCTTTCGTACCGCGTAGTAAGGTTGGGAGAGTTGTTTGGCGCAGGCTTCCTGGCCGGGTACGCGATCGTGGGGCTAGGTCTCTTGCTGCCGTGGATGTCGTGGCCGCAGCTCGTGGTGTTCGGCTTTGGCGTCCTCGTCGGGCTGCCCGCCTATTTTGGCATCCCGGTGTGGTTCGTGCTGCTGGGCCGGCACCTCGGGAAGTCATGAGCACGATCGGATGGCCGACGGCGCCCGGTCATCTCGGGTATCCGAACCTTATTCACCGATGTGTTTGGCGAGGGCTTCTCGGAAGTTCGCTACGGATCTTCTTCCTCGTAACGTCTGGGAGCGGGTCGCCTTGTAGAATGGTGTTGTGACGGAAAGCACAAAAGAACAGGGCCGAGGAGCCGGTGGGATGGTCCGTCGCGCCGTCGCGTGGCTTGCCTGGTCGCTGGTGGCGCTATCCGTGGCGCTGCTTGTGGGCGGGATCGCGTTGGCTCGCACGGCGGGGTCCGGCGCCGCAGTTGAGCTTACGTACGGCAGTGAGGCAGAGCTTGATAGCGCGGTCATTACCCTGGCTACGGTGCTGATCTTCTCGGTCGTAGGCGCCATCATCGCTTCCCGACACCCCCGCAACACCATAGGCTGGATCTTCTGCGGCATGGGCCTGTTAATGGGCCTCAACGTACTCGCGCACGGCTACGTTGAGTCCTGGCTCGCCAGCGGTTCCGGCATAAGGAGCCTCGCCGAAACGGCGGCGTGGTTCGGCTCGTGGTCGTATATCCTCCTGGTGTTCGTCTCAACGAGCTTCATGCTGCTGCTGTTCCCCGACGGTCGGCTACCCTCGCCTCGCTGGAGGCCAGTGGCGTGGTCTGCGGGACTTGGGATCGCGGGGTTCGTCTTGGGCTCCGCGACGGAGGCCGGGCCACTCGAAGACTTCCCCCAGATCGCAAACCCCTACGGCTTCGATAGCCCTGTTTTGGGTGCAGTGGGACTTGCAGGCGCCCTTGTGGCCGGGGGCTCCATGGTAGCGTCCGTCATCTCGCTCATCGTTCGGATGCGCCGTGCCGGGAGCAAGCAGCGCCAGCAGATCAAATGGCTCGCATACGGAGGCGCGGTCGTGGTTGGCACCATCTTCGTGGGTGGCGTTATCTCTATCTGGAAAGGAGACTTCGGCATCGCGGTCATCGCCATCGCCCTGCTAGGGTTGCCGATCTTCACGGGCATAGCCATCGTCAAACATCGCCTCTACGACATAGACCTCATCATAAACCGCACCCTCGTCTATGGCGCTCTAACCGCGAGCGTGGTCGGCATGTACGTGTTCGTCGTAGGCTACCTGGGCGTTTTGTTCCAGACAGGCGGCAACTTCTTCGTCTCGCTCCTGGCTACCGGGATCGTGGCCATACTATTCCAACCGCTGCGCGACCGGCTGCAGCGCGCCGTCAACCACCTGATGTACGGCGAACGCGACGATCCCTACAACGTGCTCTCGCGCCTCGGCCAGCGCTTGGAGACCGTCCTCGCTCCCGATGCCGTGCTGCCGACCATAGCGGAGACCGTCCGGGAGGCGCTGAAGCTGCCCTACGCCGCAGTCACGCTCCCGCGGGACGGGCGGTTCGAGGTCTCCGCCGCCTCCGGCGAGCCGCCTGCCGAGCCGCTGCGGTTACCCCTCTCTTACCAGGGTGAGACCGTGGGCGAGTTGCTGCTCGCTCCGCGCGCGCTGGGCGAGGAGTTCTCCGCCGCCGACCGGCGCTTGCTGAACGACCTGGCGCACCACGCTGGTGTGGCCGTGCATGGCGTTCGCGTGATGGCCGACCTCCGGCGCTCGCGCGAGAGGCTGGTGCTGGCGCGAGAAGAGGAGCGCCGCCGCTTGCGTCGGGACCTGCACGATGAACTGGCCCCAACGCTCGCGGCGCTTGGGCTGGCAGCCGCGACGGTGGGGGAGTTGATCCCGGCAGACCCCAAGAAGGCCGCCGCCCTCAACGCGGAGCTCCAGTCAGAGATACGGTCCACCGTCGGCGAGGTACGCCGCCTCGTCTACGACCTCCGTCCACCCACCCTGGACGAACTCGGGCTGGCGGAGGCCATCCGGCAACGCGCCGCCAGGTACAACGCATCGGAGGAGAGTGGGGGCCTCCAGATAACAGTCGAATCCCCGGGACTCCCGCCGGAGCTGCCCGCTGCGGTCGAAGTCGCCGCGTACCGGATCGTTCAGGAGGCGCTGATGAACGTCGTCCGCCATGCTGAAGCCAGTTCGTGTGCCATCCGGCTGGCCTGTCCCGAGGACCGGGCGCTCGAAGTAGAAGTCACCGATAATGGTGTCGGGCTGCCGGAATCGCCGGAGTTCGGGGTCGGCCTGCGCTCGATGCGGGAACGCGCCGCCGAGCTGGGAGGTAGTTGCGTGGCTGAAAATGCCGCCCCGGCCGGGACTCGCGTCTTCGCGAGGCTGCCGCTCGCGGAGCCCGCCGTTCGTAGCGAGAAGGAGGAATAGTGGAGCCTCTGCGCGTCCTGATCGCCGACGACCACACCCTCTTCCGCTACGGGATGCAGGGCCTTCTCTCCACCCAGCCGGACATCGAGGTCGTGGGGGAGGCGGCGACGGGGGAGGAGGCCGTCGCGCTGGCCGGCGAGCTTGAGCCGGACGTGGTGCTAATGGACATCAAGATGCCGGGCGTGAGCGGCATAGAGGCCACCCGCCGCATCCTGGAGGACCATCCGCACGTCCGCATCCTCATGGTGACGATGTTCGAGGACGACGCCTCGGTCTTCACGGCGATGCGGGCCGGGGCGCGAGGCTATGTCCTCAAGGATGCCGCGAAGGACGATGTGCTCGGCGCCATCCGGGCCGTCGGCCGTGGAGGCGCGGTCTTCAGCCCCGGCGTCGCAGCCCGGCTTATGGACTTCTTCACCACTTCGCGACCCGCCGTACCGCGGGAAGCCTTCCCCACCCTGACCGAGCGCGAGCGAGAGATGCTGCACCTCATGGCCAAGGGCTCGTCGAACGCCGAGATCTCACACCTCCTCTCCCTGAGCGCCAAGACGGTAGCCAACTACGTCTCCAACATCCTCCACAAGCTGCAGGTCGCCGACCGGAAAGAAGCCGTCATCCGCGCTCGCGAGGCCGGGCTCTAACGCAACAGTCTGCGAGCGGTATCTTTTCTCAAACAGCGGCACCGGACCTGAGCGCTTCCACGTCCCAGCCCGCCGTCTTCGCGCCCGCCCGGTAGGCGCTCTCCATGAAGGCCAGTAGCGTCTCCCTCGGGGATTCGCTGCTCCGCACCGCTTCATATGGCAGGAGCGCGGTGCCGCCTTCGGGGAGCCAGGACGCGGCCTCCGGCTCCAGCGGCTGGTCGGTGAGGCCGTCCGGTTCGGGGGCGGTGTAGGAGTAGAAGGTGGGTTCGCGGACGTTGCGGTCTCCGGGCCAGAAGCCGAAGGAGATAACCTCGTGCGAGTAGGCCTCTCGCGTAACCGGATCCACGCTCTCGGGCTGCTCGATGCGTCGATCGGAGAAACGGGTTACGGCCAGGTCGAAGCTGTGCCAGAAGAGGTGGACCGGGCTCTGCTTCCCGGTAAACCGGCCGGCGAACTGCTTGAAGGCCTGGTCCACCTGTACGAGCATCCGCCAGTAGCGCCGGACGTACTCCCGGTCGCAGACGCAGTGGAGGACGTTCTTGTCGAGCGGCTGCTCGTCGTCGAGGTCGAACGGCTTCGTGTTTATGGAGGCGTCGATGCCCAGGGCGCGGAGGCCGTCGAAGAGCCTGCGGTAGAACTCCGCGACGGGCAGGTCGTCGAGGGAGAAGGCGAAGGCGTCACCGTCGCTCGTCGTGACGACGAGCCGGTTGTCGATGAGGTCGAAGGAGATCTCGAACGCGATGGGTCCGTAGGGGATCGGACCTGTGGTAAGCCCCCGGCTGTTGACGTAGAGCGTCACGTGCCACCAGTGGCTCATGAAGGGCGTGTATCGGAGCCGCACCTTGCCGACGACCTGGGCGTAACGGTGCAGCGTCTCCTTGCTCTCCTCCCACGCTTCGAGCGGTAGGGACGGAAAAGCCTGCTCCGCCACGGAGCCTCCGGCCACGTCCGGCATCGCGCCACTCCTCTCCTTGGACTTAACCTGTCGGCATCTCTGGAGGGTATTGTAATCTCAGGCGGTGGCGAAACGGCTAATGGTGCGCTTCGGGCGGATGTCGCCGAGGTCTTCGGCGAAGATGCGGTAGTAGGCGGTCTCCTCGCGGGTTCGGAGAGGAGGATCCACCTCGTAGCGCTCGTTCTCGAACTCTTCCTCCGTGACGCTCTCTTCCATGCGCCGCTTGAGGACGGAGGCCGCGCCGGAGCCGTCGCCGAACTGCGCCTTCTTGCGCCACAGGAAATCGTCCGGGAGCCAGCCGTCGAACGCCTGACGGAGGAGGCGTTTCTCGGGCTGGCCTTCTCCGGCGAGCTTCCACCCGGCGGGAAGGGAGAGTCCCAGAGAGATCATGTCCAGTTCCAGGAACGGGACCCGCGCCTCCAGACCGTGCGCCATCGTGACTCGGTCGCACCGCTGCAGGTTCAAATCGTGCAGACCCTCTATGGTCCGGACCAGCTCGGCGTGAAGGTCCTTCTCCGTGCGGAAGTCTTCAAGGTACTCGTAGCCCGCGAAGATCTCATCGGCGCCCTCGCCGGTCAGCACGACCTTGACGTGCTTCGCCGTGAACTCCGCGAGGATGTAGTTCGGGACGGCGCTCCGCACCAGCGACGGGTCGAAGCTCTCGATGGTACGGACGACCTCCGGCAGCACCCGCAGGGCGTCATCGCCGGTGTAGACGCTCTCGTGGTGCTCGGTGTCCAGGTGCTCCGCCACGGCGCGGGCGGCCAGCAGGTCCGGCGAGTCTTCGAGCCCGACGGCGAAGGTCTTTAGCTTCTCGCCGCGCTTCTCGTACCAGCGGGCGGCGATGGCGGCGACGAGGCTTGAGTCGAGGCCGCCGGAGAGGAAGACGCCCACCGGCACGTCACCCATCATCTGCCGCTCGACGGTGCGGATTAGACGCTCCCGGACTTTCTTCAGGATAGTGTCGGGGATGGGCGCTCCGGGCTCAGACGGACCTTCTATTTGTTCCAGGTTTTCCTCCTCGGGGACGGCGGCGGCGAAGCGGACTAGACCATCTTCGGGGGTCCAGTAGTGGCCGGGCGGGAAGGACTCGACATCGGGCTGCCACTCCTCGTCGAAGGACCGCATCTCGGAGGCGAAGAGCGTTCTGCCGTCGCGGCGCGCCCAGTAGAGGGGCTTTATGCCTACCGGGTCGCGGACGGCGATGAAGGTCCCGTCTTCGCCGGCGATGAGGAAGGCGTACATGCCGAGCAGACCCGAGAGCGCGTCGGGGCCACGCTCGGCGACGAGCCGGAGCGCGACCTCGTTGTCCGAGCGGGTGGAGAGGCCGCTGCTCCGGAGAGTTGTCCGGATCTCCTCGTGGTTGTAGACCTCGCCGTTGCCGACCAGGTAGAGCTTCCCGTCCGGTGTTACAAGGGGTTGTTTGCCGCCCTCGACGTCCACGATGGAGAGCCGGCGGTGGCCGAGGACGTTGCCGGCGACCTCGACCTTGCCGGAATCGTCCGGGCCGCGGTGGGAGATGCGTCGCATCATGCGCTTGGCGGTCTCCGGGTCCATGCCTCCGTATCCGCCGATGATTCCGCACATTGCGTTTCACTCCTCCGGGCCGCGTCAGGTCAGGGGTCATGGTACTCGCACGGGCGGAGCGTGTCGATGATCCAGCCGTACATGACGACGCGCTCGCCGCGCCGGAATTATCCGCCATTTGTACGATGCCGGAAGATATGGCGGACGGATATTATGGCGATACGTCTGGAGGGAGCGGTATCTTTTCGAAAGGGGGCGGGCCGTGGCGCGGATCATCCGGGGCGACTTCCCGAACGGCGAACGTGGCGTCGGGCGTGGCGTCAGGCGCGGCGGCGAGCTGGGGCTCGAACCCTCCGCCGTTGCGTGCCTGAACCTCACCCCTCGTCCGGGCGACGTGTCCGGCAACCTGCTGATGGCGGGACGGGAGGTCCGGGCGGCCCTGCGCCGGGAACCGTCGCTGAGGTGGGTGGTCCTGCCCGAGCTAGTTACCTGCGGGTACTCGGATTTGGAATCCGTCCATCGGTTCGCCGAGGACGCGGATACGGGAGAGAGCGCCCGGTTCTTCGCCGGGCTGGCGCGGGAACTCGGGATCTACATCGCTTACGGATTCCCGGAGGTGGTCGCGGGGACCGCGGCGCGCGTCTACGACAGCGCGAACCTGGTGGGGCCGGAGGGGGTGCTGGCGACCTATCGCAAGCGCAACCTGGTCGGGACGACGCCGGAGCACTATGTATTCCGTGCGGGGATGGATCTCCCGGTCGTGGAAGCCGGAGGAATGCTGGTCGCTCTCGTCATCTGTTGGGACCTGGGTTTTCCTGAGACCGCGCGGGAGGCGGCGATGGGCGGCGCGGACCTCATCCTCGCTCCCGCCGCGTGGCGCGAACCGTGGGGACCGCAGTACGGTCTCTCCTGCGCGGCGCGCGCTCTCGATTCCGGCGTCTACGTCGCCAGCGCCAACCAGCTCGGCCTGTATCCCGAGGCGCGCTTCGGCACTCCCGGACACCTCTACGGTCCCGATGGACTGCGAGTCTCCCGTAGCCTCGACCGGATGAGCCTCGGTGTGATGGACCCCGCCGCCCCCGAGCTGTGGCGCGCACTCTATGGCGGCACGCTGATGGAGAACGAAAAAGTGGCGTCCATCGATGAGGAGCCGGTGGAGATCTGCTCCTAATATAGTTCGCCAAAACCATATAAACTGTCCCCAGTCCATACGGAAAGGGGCGATGCTGGTGAGGCGCGGGTCATGATTGGCGAACGTTCGGATTCTCGAACACGGATGTTGCACGATGCTCTCGACGGCAAGCTGGACGGCTACCTCCGCACCGATGAAGCCTCCCGCGCCCTCTGGTCCACCGACGCTTCCATCTACCTGCGCAAGCCCGCGGGCGTCGTCGTCGCCCGCTCCGAGGAGGACGTGAAGCTGGCCCTCGCGGCGGCGCGGAAGGCCGGGCTCTCCATCACGCCGCGCGGCACCGGGACGAGCCTCGCCGGGCAGGCGACCGCGCCGGGGCTCGCCCTCGACGTCTCGGAGATGAGAGAGGCCGTGCGGATAGACCTCGAAGGCCGGAGCTGCGTGGTCGAGCCGGGGCTCGTACAGGGTGAGTTGAACGCGATGGTCGAGCCGCACGGGCTGGTGTTCGGGGCGGATACGTCCACCTCGGACGTGGCGACTCTGGGCGGCATGATCGGGAACAACTCCGCCGGAATGCGGAGCCTCGTCTTCGGGACGACCGCGGATCAGGTCCTGGGACTCCGCTGCGTCCTCGCCTCCGAGGAGACGGTCAAACTTCGCCCGCTGCCTCGCGCCGAGGCGGAGCGGCGCGCGGGCGGCGATGATGCCGAGGCGCGGCTCTTGCGGGGAGCGATGGAGATCGGGGATCGGTACTCCCGCGAGATAAAGCGGCGGTTCCCGCGCATGATCCGGCGCGTCTCCGGCTACGGCCTGGACGCCCTGATAGACCCGGAGATAGTGGACCTCACCCGCCTCGTCTGTGGCTCGGAGGGGACGCTGGCGGTAGTCACCCGCGCCGAGCTGCTGCTGCGCGAGCTGCCCGAAGCCCGCGCCCTCGCCTCCTTCCAGTTCGACTCCCTGACGCATGCCGCCCGCGCCACAGTGGAGTTGCTGGAGGAAGGTCCCTCGGCTGTGGAGCTGTTAGACGACGTGGCGATAGGCCGCGCCCGCGAGAACTCCGCCTACCGCGACTCGACCCGTTTCGTGCAGGGAGACCCGAAGGCCGTGCTGCTCGTGGAGTGGAGCGGGACCGAAGAGGAGCTGGACGAACGGTTCGGCAAGCTGGATGATCTCGCCCAGGCGGTAGGTTCTCCGGTAGCGGTGCCGCTGCGCTCGAAAACGGCGATGGCGCAGACGGTCAAACTGCGGAAGTCCACGCTGCCGCTACTGCTCGGCACCTCGGACAAGGAGAAGCCCGTCGCGTTCGTGGAGGACGCGGCAGTCCCGCCGGAGCGGCTGGAGGAGTTCGTCCGGCGCTTCGAGGAGATCGTCTCGGAGAACGGGACCTGGGCGTGCTTCTACGGCCACGCGAGCGTCGGAACCCTGCACGTCCGGCCCGCGCTGGACACGAGCGACCCGGAGGGCGTCGCCAGGATGCGGCGCATCGCGGAGGAGGTCGCGGAGCTGGTGGTTGACTGTGGAGGGTCGCTCTCCGGGGAGCACGGAGATGGACTGTCGCGGTCGGAGTTCCTGGAGGGGATGTACGGACCGGAGATCATGCGCGCCTTCGCCGAGGTCAAGCGTCTCTTCGACCCGCAGGGGATGCTGAACCCCGGCATTATCGTGGACCCGCCGCCGATGGACACCCAACTCCGCATCGGCCCCGGCCGCGAGCGCCTGCCCATAGACACGAACCTGGACTTCTCGGAACAGGGCGGCTTCGCGAAGGCCGTGGAGCTGTGCAACGGCTCTGGGTTCTGCCGCAAGAGGACCGGCGGCACGATGTGCCCCTCATACATGGTCACCCTGGACGAGCAGGACACCACGCGGGCGCGGGCGAACATGCTCCGCTCGGTGATCGAGGGGACGCTGCCGCCGGAGGAACTGACCGGCAAGCGCATGAAGGAGGTGATGGACCTCTGCGTCGGGTGCAAGGCGTGCAAGACCGAGTGCCCCTCGCGGGTGGACGTGGCGAGCATGAAGACGGAGGTCCTCTACCAGACCGGCAAGAAGCACGGCTTCTCCCTGCGCCAGAAGGCCGCCGGGAACATCCGAAAGCAACTCGCCCTCGCCTCCCGCCTCCCGTCCCTCTACAACGGCGTCGCCGGGGCGAGGCTCTCCCGCCGCGCCGCCGCTCTCTTCGGCATAGATCCGCGCCGCGAGCTGCCGAAGGTGACGGACCGGCCGTTCTCGAAGCGCTTCCCGGACCTGCCGCAGGGAGAGGGACCGGCCGAGGTCGCGCTCTTCAACGACACCTGGAACGAGTACCAGCGGCCGGAGGTCGGGGAGGGAGCGGTGAGGCTCTTCGCCGCCGCCGGGGCGCGGGTCCATCTGCCGGAGGTGGTGTGCTGCGGGCGGCCCATGCTCTCGGAGGGACTCGTGGACGAGGCGCGGGAGAACGCGCGGCGCAACCTGGAGATACTGGCCCCAATGCTGGAGTGGGGCATCCCGCTCGTCGGTCTGGAGCCGAGCTGCATCCTGACCATGCGCGACGACTACCGCAAGCTCTTGCCGGACGATCCCCGCGTCGAGAAGCTCGAAGCGGCCACCCGGCTCTTCGAGGAGGCGCTGCTGGAGCTGGTAGACGACGGCGCGGAGTTGCCGCTAGAGGAGGGCGCGCCAGTCCTGCTGCACGGTCACTGCCACCAGAAGGCGCTCGTCGGCACGGGACCGACGGAGCGGATTCTCGGGCTCGCCGCCGACGTGGAGGTGGTGGACTCGGGTTGCTGCGGGATGGCTGGGCTCTTCGGTTACGAGAAGGGGCACTACGAGGTCTCTATGAAAATGGGTGAGCGGCGCCTATTCCCGGCGGTCAGGAGCGCGGAGGAGCGTACCGTCGTCGCGCCGGGAACCTCCTGTCGGGAGCAGATCCTGGGCGGCACCGGACGCCAGGCCCTACACCCGGCCGAGTACCTGGCGAGCTGCCTCGAAGACCGTGCCTGAACGCGGCTCCGAGGAGGCGCTCTGGTTCGCCTTCCGGGACGAGCAGTTGCTCGTGCTGGACGGAGACCCGGTCCGCGTCCCGGATTCGAGCACGTTCGAGGAGCTGGGTCTCGAAGCTGCGTTCCGGTGGGAGATCGGGACGCTGAACGGGGCGCGCTGCTGGGCGGTTGAGATCGACTCGGACGGCGGGACGCCTGATGGGATGGTCTTGCGGGACCTGCGCAGCCTGTTCGCCGGGATAGACGAGGGCTTCTTCAAGATGGCGGGGAAGGCCAAGCAGGTCGTCGGCTGGCACACGACGCACCGCTTCTGCGGGCGCGACGGTACGGAGACCGGGCCGGTGGCGGGCGAGATGGCGAAGCGGTGCCCGCGGTGCGGCATGATCTACTACCCGCGCCTGAGCCCGGCGATCATCGTGCTCATCCGCAACGGAGACCACGTCCTACTGGCGCGCTCGCCGGGGTTCCCGCCGGGCATATATAGCGTCCTGGCGGGCTTCGTGGAGCCGGGCGAGGCGATAGAGGAGGCGATAAAGCGGGAGGTCCGGGAGGAGGCCGGGATCGAGGTGGAGAACATCCGGTACTTCGGGAGCCAGCCGTGGCCGTTCCCGAACTCGCTCATGATCGGCTTTACCGCCGAGTACGCGGGGGGCGAGCTTCGCATAGACCCTACCGAGGTCGAGGACGCCGGCTGGTACACCCCGGACAGGATGCCGCCCCTACCGCCGCGCTTCAGCATCGCCCGCTCCATGATCGAAGACTTCCTGGACCGGCACGGTAGCAATCCCGAGGGCCGATAGAGCAGATATTCAGGCCCAGGCGTAATACCCGCGAGATACCGGTCCGCTATCATGTAATGGGCGTAATACGGTGGGTGTGCCGCACCAGGGTCGAGGTTGCTTATGAGACGGTTGGCCGGACCAGGGAGAGTGGGTGCGTTCAGGCTCGCCGCTCTCGTGGTCCTGGCGGCCGCGCTCTCCGCTTTCGCCGCTTACCTGGTCTGGGGAGATACCGGTCCCTTCTCCGGCTCCCTGGTCCGGGTGTCGAACGATGCGCCGGGACATTACCGGGTCGGCCGTTTCCTGGTGGATGTTAAAGGAGAGGGCAACGAACCTTCCGGCGTGGCGTTGAGCATTGCGCACGGCTCCCAACCCCACCGCGTCCTGTGGAGCAGCATTCCCGGAGAGAGCTTCGTCTCGGCGGCGAAAGGAGAAGAGTCGGTCAGCCAGTCCAGGGCGCACTTCCACGTCGAGGACGAGATCTCGTCCCTGCACGAAGACCAGACGATAGACTCGATAAAGAAGGACGGCGATAGGCTGGTCATCGAGGGGCGGCTCCTCGACGGAGGCGCGGATGGTGTGAGATACGAGCTTGCCTTCTCGCAGGCTAGCGACGGGCGGCTGCGCTTCCAGGTAAAGGTGGATGAGCCGTCGTATGATCGAGTATTCCTGACCTACGCTACGTCGCCCGAGGAGCGCTTCTTCGGGTTCGGGGTTCAGTACACGTACTTCGACATGAAGGGGCGTGAGGTCCCGATCTTCATCCAGGAGCAGGGGATAGGGCGGGGAGCGCAGCCGATCACACTCGGCGCCGACTGGCAGGCCGGTGCCGGCGGCACACCCTTCACCAGCTACGCCAGCGTGCCGCACTACATCACGAGCGAGATGCGCTCGCTGTTCCTCGAAAACTACGAGTACTCGGACTTCGATCTACGCGACGGCGACCGGGTGCAGATAGAAGTATTCTCGCCGCAGATGACCGGCCAGCTCCTCAGCGGAGACACCCCGAAGGAGCTGATCGAACAGTACACCGAATACTCCGGCCGGATGCGTCCACTACCCGGCTGGATCCTCTCCGGCGCGGTCATCGGCTTGCAAGGCGGCACCGACACGGCGCGCAAGCGGTACGCGGAGCTGAAAGCCCTCGACACGCCCGTCGCCGCCCTCTGGCTCCAGGACTGGGTGGGCCAGAGAGAGACCAGCTTCGGTACCCAGCTCTGGTGGAACTGGGAACTGGATAAAGACCACTACCCCGGCTGGAGTAAGCTCGTCTCCGACCTTAAGCGCGACGACGTGAGGGTGATGACCTACGTAAGCCCATTCCTGGCCAATGTCGCTGACAAGCCCCACTACCGCCGCGACCTCTTCGAGGAGGCCCGGAGGAAAGGGTATCTCGTCGAGAACGCGAAAGGCGAGCCGTACATGATCGAGATCAGCGACTTCTCAGCCGCGCTGGTCGACTTTACCAACCCTAAAGCGCGGGCCTGGTATGAGGACATCATCGAGAAGAACCTGATAGACGAGGGCGTGTCGGGCTGGATGGCGGACTTCGGAGAGGGACTACCCTACGACGCCGCGCTCGATTCCGGGGCGGACCCGAAGAGCTACCACAATCGCTACGCCGAGGAGTGGGCGAAGGTAAACCGTGAGGCAATCGAGAGAGCGGGACACGAGGACGACATTGTCTTCTTCAACCGCTCCGGGTACACGAGGAGTCCGGAGTACGCGACCCTGTTCTGGCTCGGGGACCAGCTCGTAAGCTGGGACAAATACGACGGCATCAAGAGCGCCGTCACGGGCCTGCTCTCCAGCGGTCTCTCCGGCTACAGCCTGGAGCACACCGACATCGGCGGGTACACGGCTATCGACAGCCCCTTGAAGGATTACCACCGCTCCAAAGAGTTGCTCATGCGCTGGACGGAGATGGCTGCATTCACGGCCGTCTTCCGCACCCACGAGGGCAACAAGCCCGAGGACAATTACCAGTTCTACTCGGACAGGGAGACCCTCGAACACTTCAGCCGCTTCGCGAAGGTCTACGCGGCGTGGAAGCCGTACAGGGAGAAGCTGGTAAGGGAGGCCGCCGCGTCCGGGATGCCCGTAGTACGGCATCCGTTCCTGGAGTACCCGGAAGATCCCGAGGTCTACGGTCTCGAATACCAGTTCATGGTAGGGTCGGAGTTCATGGTGGCGCCGGTCCTGGACCCCGGCGAGGAGACGGTCGAGGTATATCTGCCGGCCGGTCGCTGGGTACATCTGTGGACCGGGAAGAGGTATGGCTCTCGCGGTAAGGGTGTCCACGTGACGGTGGATGCGCCCATCGGAGAGCCGGCCGTCTTCTTCAAGGAAGGTTCGAGCGCGGGACGGGACTTCAGGGAAGAGCTGAGGAGGCAGGAGCTACTACGGTGAGGTTCGTGCGGTGGCGGTAACGCGATGCGTGGGTTACGCGGTCCGCTAGCCGACGGGCGTCTACCATGTGGGCGACCGCTCAGAGAGGATCGGACGGGTTGGGGATCAGCTTCCCCGGGTTCATCGTCGCGTCGGGATCCACGGCCCTCGCCAGGGCTTCGAGCATGGCGACTCCCCGTGCGCCCTTCTCTTTCTCCAGGTACGGTAGATGGTCGGCGCCGACGCCGTGCTGGTGGCTTATGGTCGCGCCCCGCGCGACGATGGCGCGCGAGGCCGCGGCCTTTAGGGCCCGCCAGCGTTCCAGAGTGGATTCGGGGTCGGCCGCCAGCCAGAAGAAGAACGTGAAGTAGAGGCTCGCTCCGGTGGGGTAGACGTGCGAGAGGTGCGCCATCGCCAGTACGCGCTCGCCGTCGAGCGTGGAGCGCAGCGCCCGCAGGACATCGCGGGCGGTCGGGACCACGGCGCTCCAGACGGTCGCCGTCTCCAGGGTATCCACCGCCCAGCCCTTCTCCCACAGGGTGTTGCGGAGGTACGGGACGCGGAAGCGGTTGTTCCGCCACTCCCTGCCGGCCACGTCGCCGATAGCCACGCCCTTGCGGGCCTTCGATATCTCTGCCGCCCTCGCGCGGGCTCCGCGCACGGTCCGGGAATCGCCCGTGGCGCCCAGGATCAGGAGCGACTTCTCCTCCCGCAGGCCGCGGCGGGCCAGGAGACCTTCGAGGAGCCGCCGGACGTAGGGGTTCAAAGCCTGGTGAAGCAGGGAGTTGGTCTCCTCGGCGTCGCTCAGGCGCAGCATGCTCAGGGGGCGTGGATCCTGGGCCATGATCCGCACGGCCTCGATGCCGTCCTCCCAACCCGGGAAGACGATGCCCCAGAAACGTTCCTCTTCCGGCAGGGGGTGCACGCGGACCTGTACTTCGGTGATCAGGCCGAGCCTGCCCTCGGAACCCAGGACGACGTGCCGCAGGTCCGGGCCGGCCGCCGAGGCCGGGAAGGGTGGCAGGTCCATAGGTCCTTCCGGGGTGAGCAGCCGTCCGCCGCGGAAGAGGTCCTCGATGCGCCCGTAGTGCAGGGACTGCTGGCCGCTGGACCGGGTGGCGACCCAGCCTCCGAGCGTGGAGTACTCGAAGGACTGGGGGAAGTGTCCCAGCGTGTAGCCCCAGCCCCTGAGCTGGGCCTCCAGCCAGGGTCCGCGCACACCGGACTCGAAGGTGGCGAGCATGCTCTCCTCATCCAGATCTCTGAGCCGGCCCATCCGCTCCAGGCTCACGGTCAGGGTGGGGTGTTCGTCGAGTCCGGGGTTTACTCCGCCCACCACGCTCGTGCCCCCTCCCCACGGGATCACCCGCGCTCCGATTCGCCGGGCGTGGGAGAGGAGATCCAGGACCTCCGTCTCCTCCGTGGGAAATGCGACCCCGTCGGGGAAAGCCTCGATCCTCCCGCTCCTGAGCGCCAGCAGGTCCGGGAAGCTCTCCCCGCGACTGTAACGAACCCTGGTCTCCGGGACTCTCTCGACGAGAGGATGGTCCGGCAGGCGGGAGGGGGGCGGTGAGATCTCGGCGAGGCAAACGTCTTCCTGCGGCACGCCGGGGCCGATGCGTCTCTCCAGGTATCTCTCCGCCGGAGACGACAGCGCGTACCGCATGGACTCTTCACCCCACCCATTCCAGCGCCGCATGGTGCTCGAATGATACCGCTCTCTACGCGGCGGCCCGAGAGACGAGGTTACGACCCTGCGGGCTCCGGACTGTAATGAGTCTCCCAGAGCTTTAAATAGCGCCGCCACTCTGCTTCCCAGCGTCCCGGATCCCAGCCGGGGAGGTCTTTCAGGCGGGCTTCCATCTCGCCCCCGAGCGTCCTTCCTCCTCCGGGGAGCAGATGTCCCAGGCGTACCCTCCGCAGCAGGAGGTCCTCTAGGTGGACCACGGCTTCTCTCTCGAACGCCCACCTGAGCTCCGCCCAGGTGTATGGCGTGTCGGCAATCTGCTGAAGGTCGTCTTCTCTCATCCACTCAAGAAAAGCCTCCAGGTCGGGCCCGAGCCGCCCGGCGAGTCTGCGCCGCAGGAGGTGCGGCAGCGGCGAGAGGGTCTCGTTGGCTCTCTCGATGATCTTTCTCTGGAGAGGTTCGAGGCCACCGGAGGCGCTTCCGTTCGACCGTCTTCCGAGGTCTGCTGCCACGGTCCTCACGGCTTCACGGGCCATCGGGTGAAAGGTGGTGAGCTTGCCGCCGGCGATTGCCAGGTAGTTCTTGTCGCGCCAGATGGCGTGTTCGCGGGGCTCCTGCGACGGGTGGTCTCTGCCGCCGAAGATCACCGGCCTCACACCCGCGAAGGTGCCGAGCAGGTCCTCTGGGGAAACGTGGATGTCCTTGAACCTGTGCCGGACGGCTTCGAGGAGATAGTCGCTCTCTTCTCTCGTCGCGGCCGGTTCCAACCGGAGCGGCTGGTCGTGGTCCAGGTCCGTCGTGCCCACGAGCGTCACCCCCTCCCACGGATACGAGAAGACCGGACGCCCGTCACGCGGGTGCGCGAATGTTATCGCCTGGGCCACGGGTAGCTTCTCCCGCGGCAGGACGAGATGGCTCCCCCGAAGGGGACGAAGCCTCGGCGCACCGCCACCGGCTACGATCTCGGCGGACCATACGCCCGTCGCGTTCACCACGAATCTGGTCTTCACCTCCGTGACGCTGCCGGTATCCGCGTCGCTGACCGCGACCGCCCGCACGTTCCCTTCCCTGTCCCGGAGTAGCTCATCGGCCCGCGCGTAGTTCAACGCCCGCGCCCCGAAGCTCATCGCCTCGCGCAACACCCTGAAGACCAGCCGCGCGTCGTCGGTCTGGGCGTCGAGGTACGCGAAGCCCCGGCGTAATCCGACGAGATCCAGGTTAGGCGCCGACAGCCAGACGTCGAGCGCGTCTAGGCCGTGGTGATTCTTTCCGCCCTTCTTCAGAAGGTCGTAGACGGAGAGGCCGAAATCCAGCATCCACGGTCCCGGCCGGTCTCCCTGGTAGACCACGTAGAGGAACCGCAGCGGCTCCACCAGCCCCTTTCCCGTTCGCAGCAGGCTCTCCCGCTCGCGGACCGCTTCGCGGGTGAGCTGTATCTGGCGCTCGCGCAGGTAGCGCAGCCCGCCGTGGACCATCTTCGAGCTGCGGCTGGAGGTCCCCCAGGCGAAGTCTCTCTGCTCCACGAGGAGGACGGAGAGACCGAGCCTCGCCGTCTCCTTCGCCACCCCGGCCCCGGTGATGCCGCCCCCGATCACCACCACGTCCCACACACGGCTCGCAGCTTCGTCCCACGTCGAACCCCGGTAACCTTCGCCAAAATCGGGCATGGTAACGAAGAGTATAAGCCATGAAATCTTCCGGGTGTTCCCGCCAGGTTCCCCGGCGGGGCGGCGCTTCCAGGACGAGTTGAAGAGCGGCGGACTGCTGTAGAAAGGTGTATCGTGGGGCGATTGTCCCAGGCTCAAGCAGTATAAAAGTCTGATGACAGGAGAGAAGGTTTACAGGATCATGGGTTCCCTAGCAGGCTGGCGTCCCGTGAATCCCTCCTCCCCGGACGCCGGCCTCATTTGTGAACGGCCTGGAGGTGGGGAGTTGCGGGTGGAGGTCTCAGGTTGGACGTAGAGTGTGTAATCCGGGTGGCTATAGTCGATGATCAGCGGCTCTTCGCGACCGGGCTCGCCAGGATCATCGGCGCGCAGCCGGATATGGAGGTGGTGGGGGAGGCGCATACGGGTGAAGAGGGCGTGTCCCTGTGCGCGGAGGTGGAGCCCGACGTGGTACTGATGGACCTCTCGATGCCGGTGATGAACGGGGTGAGCGCGACGCGCAAGATCCGCACCATCCTGCCGAGGACCAGGGTGCTCATCCTTACGGTGCACACGGACGACGCGCACGTCTTTCAGGGGATCAAGGCCGGCGCTCAGGGATACATCCTGAAGGACTGCACCCCCGAGGACCTGACGCGCGCGATCCGCACGGTTTACGCCGGGGATACGATCATGGCTCAAGACATCGCCCGGAAGATGCTCACTACCTTCGAGGGCATCCGGGCGAACAACGCGGACATCGCGCCTCACCTGACGGAGCGCGAGCTCGACGTGGTAAAGGCGCTCGCCAGGGGTATGAGCAACAAGGAGATCGCGCAGACCATGAATATCTCCGAGAAGACCGTCCGGAACCACGCCTCGAATATTTACAAGAAGCTCCACATCTTCGACCGCACCCAGGCAGTCCTCTACGCTATCCGCAAGGGACTGGTGGACATCGAGGACCTGGAGCCGGGCTAGCGCTATCGGCTAGCCCGCGGGGTTAGACGTCTGCGCTCTCCGGGATGGGGATCTCTACGCGGATCCCGACTCCCCTGCCCGGATGGCCTTCGATCTCCAGCTCCCCGCCCAGCGCGGAGGCCCGTTCGCGCATGCCGGATATGCCCAGCCCGATCCGGGCGGAGTGAGGATCGAAACCTCTCCCGTCGTCCCTGATCTCGGCCCGCAAGAGGTCCCCTTCCATGCTCAACGCGACTTCGACCCGGCTGGCGCCGGAGTGGCGGCGGGCGTTCGAGAGGGCTTCTTGCAGGACCCTTAGCATCTCCACGCTGACGCACTCCGGCAACTCCTGCGGGAACCCGTCCTGGAGCGTGAGGGTTATCTCGCGTTCGGGGGTCATCTGGGAGTTCAGCTCCACCAGCGACTCGACCGCCCTCACGAATGTCTGACGCCCCTCCAGGCGCAGGTTGTAGATAGCGTTTCTAAGGCCCTTGCTCGCTCTCCGGAGGGCGTCTATCTCCTGTTCGAGCCCGATCTCCGCGCCCGCGCGCCGCGCCTCTATCCGGGCGGCCTGCATCCCCTGGAGCGCGCCCGCGAGGTCCTGAAGTACGACGTCGTGCAGGTCGCGGGCGATCCGGCGCCGCTCCGCCTCCCGGATCTCGTACAGGCTCTCCTCCAGCCTCTTGCGCTCGGTGATGTCCGTGGAGACGCCGACGATCCCTATGGCGTTCCCCTGATCGTCGTGGACCAGGGAGTCCGTCACGTAGGCCGGGAACGACGAGCCATCCTTGCGGCGGGTCACGAACTCGCCTTCCCACGACTTGCCAGCCCGGAGTTGGATCATGATCTCCTCGGCAACCCGGATCTCCTTTGGACCAATGGTGAGCTCTGAGATGTTGCGGCCGACAGCCTCCTCGCGCGACCATCCGTAGAGCTTCTCCGCATACTCGTTCCAGTGGATGACCTCACCCTGCATGTCGGTGGCGATGACGGCGGTCTGCACTTGCTCCAGAAGGTGGGCCTGGAACCGTACCTTCTCTTCGGCGCGCTTGCGGTCGGTTATGTCCACCAGCACGTTCACCGCCCCAAGCAGCTTCCCCGACTCGTCGTGGATCGGGTTGGCGTGCGCCAGCGCCGTTAGCCGCTCCCCATCCGGCCTCTCCACCACGATCTCCCGCCCGTTGTACTCCCTGTCCGTTCTTAGCGCCAGAGCCATCCAGCACTGATCGTGGGAGATGGGAGGACCGTCCGTGGAGTAGAGCTTGAAGGAGCCGCAGTAGCGGTCAACTGGGTCGTTTAGCTTTGGGGCGCGGCCCCAGAGCTTTACGGCGTGCTGGTTGAAGTAGGTGATTAGGCCGTCGGGATCGCAGGTGTAGGCTCCGGCGGGCAGTTTCTCCAGCAACCGCCGGAACTGCAGTTCGCTCTTTCGCCACGTGGACCCGGCCCGCCATCCCCGACCCAGCCCTATCTCCAGTGTCTCTTCCCGCATGTGCTTCTTTCTTTAGAACCCGGATAGTAAAGGGTTGCCGCCTGATCGGTTGCCGACTGAGCCAACCGCCCGGTGCCTCGTCACTTGATGATAACCCACCGGGCCGCCGTAGGGTAGGGACGAATTGCTCTTTGTTCTCCCGTCCTGTCCATGCCTTATCGTCTTAAACTGTCTTGTGTCACACGGATGTCGCGCGGGATGTTTCGGACCCGGCTGGGTAATTTGACCTATATGCTCCCTCAACATGTACCGGTTTACCTGTGCAGGGGATACAGTATGTTGTGAACGGGGCTGAGTCCCAGGGTTGACTGGCAGTCCGACTGTGGGGAAAGGGGTTTGCCAGCCCGTCAGGAGGAAGATATGCGATGCGGGTAATCGAGCGCGAAAAAGAACACTATGAAGTCCAGGAAGTTCCTTACGGGAAAGTCTATAGCTGGCGTCCCGAACGCATACTCTTTGAGTGTGATTGCGGAGAGACCCTGGCATGGATGGTGCCCGTTACCGTCTGCCGGTGCGGCGCGAAGCATACTGGCATAGCCTTGAAGGAGGGACCGCCGCCGGACGAACACACGCGGCACCCGTGGCTGGCGGAGTACGAGGAATGGCGGAAGGTGAAGCTAGCCAACGACCTGCGGCACGAATACTACGGCTTCTTAAAGGCGGAGGACGAATGATCAGAGGGGTAGAGACGAAGACAGAGCAGGCGCCCTCCATCGGAGAGCACTCGGTGGCCGTGTGGTACCTGATCTCGCGCTGCGAGCATAACCGGCTGGATATCTTGACGGTATTTCCTCGCGACGACGAGGAGACAGTGCCGGTCTTCGGCACGCGGCGCATGGCCGAGGAGTTCCTGCGGGATGGCGGCTTCGAGCAAGGCTGGCGGGTCAGGGAGTCAACGGCGGGAGAGTTGATCTCGCTGCTCCTGAGTTGTCTGGTGGACTTGAATAGCGTCTCCATGGACCCCTCTCCCGATCTCGCCTTTACCGGGACCGCGCCGTCGAAGCGCGCGACCAGGAGAGAGTTTATAGCCGCCCTCATGGGCAGACCGCTCCTGGTCCCCGTCCCCTGAAAAACTTGAACGACTGTATCTCGCGAGACCGGGAGGGCTAAGCGATCTCGGAGGCGCGGCCCGCGGCCTCTTCGAGCGCCTGAAGGGCTGATTCCTGGTCCATTCCGGTGCTCCGCAGGAGGTCCACGGCGGCGGACCGGATCTGGCCGACGAGCACGCTGGTCGCGAGGTCGTGCCGGTCGCTGAGGATCTCCGTCGCCTTCTGGGCCGCGCCGAGGGCGTAACGTCGCGCCTCTTCGTAGCCGCCGGACTCTTCGAGGAAGGTCTCCAGAGCCTTCACGGCGCGGGAGAGGTCCAGCACAGCCTCCGGGAGCCGGGGAGGAGCGGCGCCTCCGCGGCGCGTGGCGTTGGCCGCACCACGCGCCAGGACGCGCGCGTTTATAACGGCCAGGTCTATGCGGAGGCCCGCGTTTGCGTAGAGCTCCAGATGCTGCAATGCGCGGCGTCGGGTGGGAGAGAGCCGGGCGGTCTCGTGTCCGGCGGCGAGAGCCTCGTTGAAGCGGCGAACCCGCACATCCAACTCCCGCGCCCGCAATAGCGCGCGCCTGGCGCGGTCCGCGTCGCCGCCCGCGAGAGCGGCGGCTACTTCTTCTAATACCGTGACGAGTTCCTCGAATACCGGGGCCGCCGCCCTCTCCACCAGCCGCTCCGGGTTGGCGGGGAACAGGTAGTGAATGGCGAGGGCCACGCTCCCGCCGATGAGCGCGTCGAAGAAGCGCGTGGGGGAGAAGAAGGAGTCCGGCGGCTGCAAGATCACGACGAGCAGGGCGGAGATGGCCGCCTGGTTTACCAGCAGCGTGCCTCCCCCGAAGAAGACCGCCGCACCCATCGCCAGCGCGACCACCAGACCGATCTGGAGCGTCCCGGTCCCTATGAGGAGGACGATGAAGTCTGCCACCAGCAGACCCACCGCCACCCCGAATACGATCTCGACCGCCCGCCGTCCCCGCTGTCCGAGCGTTACGCTCAGAGAGATCACCGCCGCTATTGACGCGAAGAATGGACGCTCGTGCCCCAGGACCCACACCGCCACGAAGTACGCCGCGCTCGCAGCGACGGCGCTCTGCGCCAACGACCAGATGTTCGCCCTGAGCCGCTCTTTGCCCCTCCATAGACCCCGCCGAAACCTCGAAAGCAAACGTACTTCTCCCGGAGAACCCGCCGCCAGAGACGGCCCAACTATACACCCTTGGTGCGAGCATCCGTACCGCTCTCGCGTCGTTTCCGCGGTGGTGCGACACTACTACGCCCCCTGCGGTACCCGGCGCCCCACCCCATCGAGCACGTGGAACGGCACTCTACTGATACTGTCCTGAGCGCCGGCCTTCATTGCCCCGCGGTGATGACCTTGCTACACTGGAAATGGACATATGTCCATTTGAATAGTGTCGGACTATTGTCCGCTTGGCGGGAGAGGAGGTTGAGATATGGCTGTAGAAGGTGGGAGGCGCCGGGAGCGCAGGGATGCGGTGGAGAGCCGGCGGAAGGTATTGGGCGCGGCGCGGCGGCTCTTCGAGGAGCGGGGCGTGGACGCGGTTAGCATGCACGAGATCGGGCGCGCGGCGGGGGTCGGGCAGGGGACGCTGTACCGGCGTTTCGAGCACAAGGGCGCGCTGTGTTCGGCGTTGCTCCAGGAGGAGATCGAGGGTTTCGAGGAAGAGGCGCGGCGGAGGGTTGGGAGTCGAGGTTCGGCGCTCGGACGCCTGAAGTGGTTTCTGGGGCGTCTGGCCCGGTTCAACGACGAGAACGCGGCGCTCCTCGGGGCGGTGAGGGACGCGGCGGGCGGCGAACGGCGCATAGAGACGCACCGAAACCCCTTCTATGAGGGACTGCGGGAGAACGTGGCGGAGTTGCTGTGGGAGGCGTTGGAGGAGGGTGAGATCCCGGAAGAGTTGGACATAGAGTGCATGACGGATACCCTACTCGCGGCCCTCGGCATAGACCTCTACCTCTATCAGCGGCGGGAGCTGAAGATGAGCCGGGAGCGGATCGTAGACTCGTTGCGTTCTCTGCTGGAGGCTCTTCGCGTTCGCGGTTGACGAGCGCTTACAGTGAACGCGCTCGTGGTAGGGGGTGCACGCCGTTCATATAATCGGCGAGGAGCCAGAGATGAGGAGGTTGCCAGCATGGGTCGACAACGAGTGAAGCCTGGTCCCGGACAGGAGTCGGTGTGGGACTACCCGCGTCCGCCGCGGATGGAGGACGTGGACAAGAAGGTGAAGGTCGTGTTCGGCGGGGTGACCATCGCATACACGACGCGCGCGAAGAGGGTGCTGGAGACAAGCCATCCGCCGGTCTACTACATCCCGCCGGAGGACATCAGGATGGAGCACCTGGTGCCTGCGGATGGGAGCTCGATGTGCGAGTGGAAGGGCCGGGCGCGTTACTACGACGTGGTGACGGAGGATCGGACGGAGCGCCGGGCGGCGTGGTACTACCCGGAGCCGGTTTGGTCATTCTCGGGGCTCAAGGGCTATGTGGCGTTCTATCCATCGCGGATGGACGGGTGCTGGGTCGGGGGAGAGAAAGTCGAGGCGCAAGAGGGTGACTTCTACGGCGGTTGGATCTCGCCGGAGATAGTCGGTCCGTTCAAGGGCGCTCCGGGCACCTGGGGTTGGTAGGGCCGTTCGATTGGATCCTGTCGCCCGCCTTCGCCGCGAATACACTCGCACGGGCCTCCGCGAATCCGACGTAGACGAGGACCCGATAGAGCAGTTCCGCCGGTGGTTCGAGGAGGTTATGGAAGCAAATCTGCACGAGCCGAACGCCATGACCGTCGCCACCTCCACCGCCGACGGTAAACCATCCGCCAGGATCGTGCTGCTAAAAGGCTTCGATGAGCGGGGCTTCGTCTTCTACACTAACTACGAGGGCCGAAAGAGCCGGGAGATCGAGACGAACCCCCGCGCCGCGCTCCTGTTCTACTGGGGAGAGCTGGAGCGGCAGGTCAGGATCGAGGGCCGCGTAGAACGGATCGCGGAAACAGACTCCGACGCCTACTTCGCCAGTCGTCCGAGGGGGAGCCAGCTCGGTGCGTGGGCCTCGGAGCAGAGCCGCCCGGTGGAGGATCGGGGCGCTCTCGAAGAGAGGCTGGACGAGGTCGAGGAGCGGTTCGGGGAGGGCGACATCCCGCGTCCACCGTTCTGGGGCGGCTACCGGGTCGAGCCGGAGAGTATAGAGTTCTGGCAGGGACGCGAGAGCCGGCTGCACGACAGGATTTTGTACCGGCGCAGCGGCAGTGGGTGGAAGATCGAGCGTTTGCAACCTTAGGACTGCCGGGATGGATCGCCGGAGCAGAAAGCCCGATATTGCTGCTAAGATGCTTCTCGATAGGTCTTATCTATGCGAGAGGAGTCTTCTTGAAGCTGGTTACGTACTCGACGGATGACGGGGTGCCGAGGGTAGGAGCGCTGGAGGGAGAGGAGATCCGGGCGCTCGGAGGAGCGGGGTCGGACATGATCGAGTTCATTGAGCGCGGCGACAGCCCGGAGCCGGGCGGCGAGACCGTGGCGCTCTCGTCGGCGCGGCTGCACGCCCCGGTGCTCACGCCGCAGAAGGTCATTGGTATCGGCCTTAACTACGAGGATCACGCCGCCGAGACCGGCGCGGACATACCGGAGAAGCCCATCGTCTTCGCCAAGTATCCCAACAGCATCATCGGACCGGGCGAGGAGATCGTGATACCCCAGATCACCGAGCAGGCCGACTACGAGGCGGAACTGGCCGTGGTCATCGGCCGCGCCGCGCGCAACGTCTCCGAGTCCGAGGCGCTGGACTACGTCTTCGGCTATACGAACTGCAACGACGTCTCGTCCAGGGACCTTCAGTTCTCCGAGGGCGGGCAGTGGACGCGAAGCAAGTCCATAGACACCTTTTGCCCGATAGGCCCGTACATCGCTACCCGCGATGAGATAGAAGACCCTCAGGACCTCGCG
>DASSMB010000176.1:0-6949 GCA_035689095.1 Rubrobacteraceae bacterium
GAACTCTCGATCTCGAAGGCGCACTACATGGCGGAGAGGCTTCAGGCTTCGGGTCTCAGGCTTCGCTACCCGCACGCGCCGTTCCTGTGGGAGTTCGCCGTCGAGATGCCGGACGTGAAACTGGTAAACGAGGCGTTGCTGGAGAGCGGAATAGTCGGGGGTTTGGACCTCGGAGACGGAGCGATGCTCGTGGCGGTGACGGAGAAACGTACAAGAGACGAACTCGACGCCTTCGTGGAGGTGGTTGCGAATGCTGGGTGACCTGATCCGAGACAAAGGCCGCGAGGGCCGCCAGGGCTACACGCTCCCGAAACCCGGCGTGGAGACGAAGAAGCTCGAAGATATCCTGCCGAAGAAGGCGCTCCGCGAGGAGAAACCGAAGCTGGCGGAGGTGGACGAGCCCACCGTCGTCCGTCACTATACGAACCTCTCCCGCAAGAACCAGGGCATAGACACCACCTTCTACCCACTCGGCTCCTGCACGATGAAGCACAACCCGCGCGCCAACGAGGCGGCTGCCGCGGTTCCGGGCTTCTCCGGGCTGCATCCGCTCCAGCCAGAGGCCCAGGCCCAGGGCGCGCTGCGGGTCATGCACGAGCTACAGGGCTTCCTCGCGGAGATCTCCGGGCTGCCGGCGGTCTCGTTGCAGCCGCTCGCCGGCGCGCAGGGCGAGCTTACGAGCATCCTGATGGTCAAGCGATTTTTCGAGGACGCCGGGGATGATGCCCGCACGACGGTCCTCGTGCCTTCCACGGCGCACGGGACCAATCCCGCGACCGCTTCGATGGCCGGGTTCAAGAGCAAGGAGATCGGTCTCGACGAGCACGGCGGCGTAGACGTGAACGAACTGCGTTCGATGGTGGACGAGAGTACGGCCGCGCTCATGATCACGAACCCCAACACCTGCGGCGTCTATGAACGGAACATCGCCGAGATCGCCGGCATCCTCCACGAGGCCGGCGCATTTCTGTACATGGACGGCGCGAACATGAACGCCAACATGGGCCGCATGCGTCCCGCCGAGGCCGGCGTGGACCTCATGCACTTCAACCTCCACAAGACTTTCTCCACCCCGCACGGTGGCGGCGGTCCCGGTTCTGGCGCCATCGCCTGCGTCGAGAAGCTCGCCCCTTTCCGCCCAGATCCTACCGTCGAGGAAGCAGGCGAGAGCTACGCTTTCGTCCGCCCCGATAAGAGCATTGGGCGCGTGGCCGGTTTTCACGGCAACTTCGGGCAACTCCTCCGGGCGTGGACCTACATCAAGATGCACGGCCCGGAGCTGAAAGACGTGACCGACATGGCCGTCCTGAACGCCAACTACGTGCGGGCGAAGCTCCGGGGTACCTACCGCATCCCCTACGATGAGCTGTGCAAGCACGAAGTCGTCGTGCAGCCGCCCGAAGGGATGAAAGCCCTCGATATCGCCAAGGGGCTCATAGACCACGGGTATCATCCGCCCACGATCTACTTCCCCCTCGTCGTCAAGGAGGCCATGCTCATAGAGCCGACCGAGACGGAGTCGAAGGAGACCATCGACGACTTTATCGGGGCGATGCTGGAGCTGGCCGAGGCGAAGCCCGAAGACCTCCAGGAAGCTCCAACCCACGCTCCCACGCGCCGCCTCGACGAGACCCGCGCCGCCCGCAACCTGAAGGCGCGGTGGTAGCGGTGCCGGAACTCAGACGCACCCCGCTCTACGAAGAGCACAAGCAACTCGGAGCCCGGCTGGTGGATTTCGCCGGATGGGAGATGCCGGTGCAGTACGCGGGGATAAAAGCCGAGCACGAGGCCGTCCGCACACACGCCGGCCTCTTCGACGTCTCGCACATGGGCGAGGTCGTCTTTCGCGGCCCGGACTCAGAGGCAGCCGTGCAGCGGCTCGTCACCCGCGACGTAGCTCGTCTTGCCGAGGGTCAGGCCGGCTATGCGGCGGTGTGCTACGAGGACGGCGGGACGGTGGATGACGTGCTGGTCTACCGCCGCCCGGAGGACTTCCTTATCGTGGTAAACGCCTCGAACCGGGAGAAGGACGTGGCCCACTTCCGGGAGAATACAGCCGATCTTGACGTGGAGGTCGCCGACGAGTCCGACGACTGGGCTTTACTGGCGCTTCAGGGGCCGGAGGCCGTCGGGTTGCTGGGGAACTTCACGGATACGGACCTCGCAGGGATCAAATACTATCGCTTCGTCGAAGGAAAGGTGGACGGCGCCACGGCGATCCTATCCCGCACCGGCTACACGGGGGAAGACGGCTTCGAGTTGTATCTGAGGCCGGACGATGCGCCCCGTGTCTGGAAGCGCCTTATCGAGGCTGGAGCATCGCCGGTAGGGCTCGGAGCGCGGGATACGCTGCGGCTCGAAGCCGGGATGTGCCTCTACGGCAACGAGCTGGATGCGGAGACGACGCCTCTGGAAGCGGGGATCTCCTTTGCGGTGCATCTGACGAAGGAGCCTCAGTTCATCGGGCAGGGAGCGCTACTTCGGGAGGATGCGGAAGGACTCAAGAAAAAGCTCGTCGGCTTCGAGATGGAGGGGCGCGGGATCGCGCGCCACGGTCACACCGTAACGAGGGGGGCCGAGATCGTGGGTGCGGTAACCAGCGGTACCCAGTCGCCGACGCTCGGTCGGGCCATCGGACTTGCGCTCGTCGAGCCGGAGGTGGAAGATAGGTTCATGGTCTTGATCCGGGAGAAGCCCGTCCCGGCGAAGACCGTGCCGTTGCCGTTCTACAAGCGCGAGAAGCGATAGCTAAGGGAGGACAGATTTGAGCGTACCGGGAGATCTTCAGTACACCAAGTCCCACGAGTGGGTCCGCACCGACGGAGACACCGCTACAATCGGCATTACCGAGCACGCCCAGGACGAGCTGGGTGACGTGGTCTTCGTCGAGCTGCCGGAAGAGGGCGCGACCTTCGACGCCGGCGACTCTTTCGGGACTGTTGAGTCCGTCAAGGCCGTCTCCGACCTGTACGCGCCGGTGGGTGGCGAGGTGGTGGAGGTCAACACCGCGCTCGAAGAGAGCCCCGAGAAGATCAACGAAGACCCATACGGTGACGGCTGGATCCTCAAGCTCCGAACCTCTGGCCAGGGCGACCTGCTCTCCGCGGATGAGTACCAGAAGGTCCTGGACGAAGAGTCCTAGACCGTCTCGACCCTACCCAAAACCCGCGAGCAACGGAGATTTTCGGGCTGGATCCCGCCTCCAGCACCTGTGTTTGCCGCGTATCTATGTGCATTTTGCAGATATTTTCAAAAAGTTTCTAAATTCTCTGTTCCAAGACCTTTACAAAGTGTATCTAGCGAAGTATCATCCTGTTTGTCGGTTGGTGCGAAACCAGTACCGGCACAATTAAAGAGCCTGGGGCGTTACTCCTCCTTTCCCTTTCCCCACCTATCACCCCTAAGTTGCGTTCCAGGCTCTTCCTCTTTTCTCACAACCTCAGTCAGCTAAGTTCAGCGCTTATCCTACGTCTCTTCAACGAGTCAACTCAAGATCTTCAAGGTCTCACGCTTCCTTCAGCCAACAAAAAGGCCCCGGGCAGACCAGGGCCTCAAGCTTGGTGCTTGTCCTCGACCGCTTTAAGAGGCCTCGCCTACCTGGGTGAGGTAGTAGAGGGTATGCATGAGTTGAGCGGTGGGGTCGATGCGGTGGACGTCCACGTTGTAGGGTACGTGGAGCAGGACATCGGTGTAGTTGAGGATGACCCGGATGCCGGCGTCCACCATCAGCTCGGCGACCTCCTGAGCGGAGGAAGCCGGAGTGGCGATGATGCCGATGATCTCCTCGGCCTCCGCCACGCTCTTCTTTAGCTCGTCGAGGTGCTTGACGACGACGTTCCCGACCGTGCGTCCCGCCTTCTTGGGGTCGTTGTCGAAGACGTCGTGGATGACGAAACCGCGCTTGGGGAGGATGGTGCTGGCGGCGATGGCGCTGCCGAGGTTCCCGGCCCCCACGAGCGCGATGTTGTAAGTCTGCCGCAGGCCCAGGATGCTGCGGACCGCTTCGACCAGGTCGTATGCCTGGTATCCGACCCCGCGCGTGCCGGAGAAGCCTATGGCGTTCAGGTCGCGCCGAACCTGCACCGGGTTTATGCCGGTGAAGTCGCCAAGCTCCTTGCTGGAGACCGCGTCACGGCCCTCCTCTATGAGCTGCTGCGTGGTACGGAGGTACTTCGTAAGCCTATTCGTCAGGCCCGGTTGTAGCGTGGCTCGCACGTTAGATCCTGCTCCTTCTGTTTCGTCTGATCGCATTAGTGGGAGCATTGTAACAAAATGGTCCGCTCTTGCAATAAAGGTGCTCTTAACAGACGACAAATCAGTAAGCAAGCTAGGTTACAGAGATGTCGATATCGGCAGACAACGTTACGAAGCGGGGTAAACGGCGCGTTGCGCGGGGCTTGACTGCGTATAATCTGCATTCGCGGTTCAGCTTGTGCGAGAAGAAGGATGGGGTCTGCCGTGGCGACAATTCTCTGGGGTGCGCTGGTCATTCTGGTGACAGTAGGGGTTACGGTGGCGGGTATGATCCTGGCGCGGCGGCGGGTCCCGTTGCCGCTCCGGGAGGCGCACAATAATACGACCGCTACCATCTTCGGGGCGCTCTATGTAATGTACGCCCTGATGGTCGGGTTCTCGGCATATTTCGTGGCTTACCAGTTCGATACGGCCCAGAAGAACGTGGAGAGCGAGGCCGGCAGCGTGGAGGAGATCTACTACCTCGCCGAGCAGTTCCCCGAACCGGACCGGCGCAAGGTTCAGGGGCTAACCGAGTCCTATGCGAAGACCGTCATACAACAGGGATGGCCCATGATGAAGCAGGGTAAGTTGAGTCCGCGCGCCGGGGAGACTGCTGACGAGCTTCGGCGTACTGTCTTGAGCTTCGAGCCTAAGACAAGCTCCCAGCAGGCGGTCTATGCCCAGGCGCTGCTAGTGCTCCAGGACCTCGACGAGTACCGGGCGCTTCGTCTGTTGGATGCCCGGACGGGGATACCTCTCATACTCTGGGTGGTCCTGGTGGTCGGGGGGATCTTGACGGTGGCCTTCACCTACCTCTTCGGGATGAAGGACCACCGGCTGCACCTGCTGATGGTGGTGGCGTTTACCGTGGTCCTCATCCTGACCCTCTATACTATCCGCGCCCTCGAATACCCCTTCGACGGCATCGTACAGATAGGATCGGACGCATTCGAGACGGTCCTGGATAACATCCGGGCCGGCGGCGGGCAGTAGGTCCGCGCTGCGCGTCCGGGGCCGTGGCGAGGACGGGGAATCGAAAGATCCCCTGCTGGAGGATGCGCGGTATTCGTATCCTTGCTATCATTGCGGCCGTGAACGTGGAGCGCACACGGTTTAGCAACGCAGGTCTCCCCGGCGGACGGCTTCCTCGACCGCCGCTGCCCCGACCGTCCCTCTAGGGGCCGCGCTCGGGGCATCCGCATCCCTCCGAAATCTTCGGGGTTTTCGCGCGGAATAGTCTCCATTCACATCAGGGAGAATCGAGGAAAACAATGCTAGCTTTTTCGACCAGAGACGATACTGACACAGAGGAGACTGGCTTTCGGGAAGCCCTGCGCGCCGCGTCGCGGGAGGACGGTGGGGCAAGCATCCGGCCCATGAGCGATGTGGACCTGGATCGCATCCTGGAGCTGAGGACGGTTGTGAACTGGGCGGCCGACCCTCGGGCGTTCGACCTGTTGCGCGGCATCCGGGACGCCCGGTGGGCGGTAGCGGAGACGCCGGACGGCTCGCTGGCCGGGATGGTCGGCGCGGTGCCGTTCGGCGGGATCGGGATTCTCTGCCACCTCGCCGTTCACGACGACTACCGTAACCTTGGCCTCGGAGCGCGGCTCTCGGCTTGGGCGATCCTGTATCTCCGCTCGCGCGGTGCGAGTACCGTTCGGCTCTACTCGACCCGGCGGGCCGAGAAGCTGTATCGTTCGATGGGCTTCCGGCCCGCCGTGCAACGAACCATCTACCGGCTGGACGAAGCGTCCCGGAACCCGCTGGCGCGCCAAGAGGCCGACGGTCACCATGTCGGGACGATGCTGTTCGGGGACCTGCCGGAGATCTACGGCGTAGATCACTGGACCTACGGCGCCGACCGCTCGGCGCTCATCTTCGCTACCCTGCGGCTGCATCCCGGGCGGGGGCTCGTCGCGCGGGACTCCGCGGGGCGTGTGAAGGGCTACCTCATCCGCGGCGAAGCGGGACACGCCACAGGCCACGCGACGCGCATTGGACCATTCGTCGCTTCCGAACCCGGTGTGGCGCGGCTGCTACTCCAGAACGCTCTCGACGGCGCGGAGGGCGCGGCTATAGAGGTTACGGTCCCAGGACCGGGCAACGGACCGGCGCACGCTTTGCTGAAGGAGTTCGGGTTCACCGGCCGCCGCGACCGGCTGAGGATGGACCTCGGCGAGAAGCTCTGCTCCTGCCGCTCCGCCCTCACCCACTACGGCACAACGCCGTACCTGGCTACATAGACCGGACGCTTCCGCCGCTTGCCAGGACACCGGCCAGGAGGTCCGGGTCCACGTTGCCGCCGCTTATGACGGCCACGTTGCGGCGCGTTGGGGGCAGCTCTTCCCGGTGGAACAGGTAGGCGGCGAAGGACACGGCTCCGCTCGGCTCGGCGACCATGCGGACCCGGAGGGCCAGCCGGCGCATGGCGTCCAGGATCTCCTCCTCAGTCACCGCGATGATGTCGTCCACGAAGGCGCGGACGTGCTCGAACGGGGCGTTGCCCAGCCGCCGCACCCGCAGCCCGTCGGCGACAGTGCGGCTGACCTCCTCGGCGGAGAACTCTACGATCCGGCCGCTGCGCAGGCTGGCCCGCGCGTCGGCGGCCAGCTCCGGCTCTACCCCGATCGCGTTTATATCCGGCCGGTTTAGCTTGAGCGCCGCCGCGACTCCGCTTATGAGGCCGCCGCCGCTGACCGGGACGAGCACG
>DASSMB010000177.1:0-29009 GCA_035689095.1 Rubrobacteraceae bacterium
CGCCGCGGACCACGGTCCCGCCGCCAACCCGGCCTTTTTAACCGGTCGCCGCGCTGCTATTGGCGGGGCTGCTCCCGGCGCCCATTCCGGCGGGGTCGGGGGTCGTCTCGGGGTTCACGCCCAGCGAGATCTCGGCCGTAAACCCGTCCTCGACCGAGCCGCCATCCGCGAGTGGCGTGAGCTTCACGATGGAGCCTTCGCCGGCCGCCTGAAAGATGCCGTCCTCCGCGTGCCGGACTAGCGCTACGTCGTGGCTGGCGTAGGGTTCGAGCGCGGCGACCTCGTCGGTGACGTCTTCGGGGAAGAAGATCTGGCCGGTATGGGCGACGTGCCCGCCCTCGTAGGTCTCGCCGGAGATATTGCCGCCGACCATCACCTTGAGATGGATGTGCAGGGCGCGGCCCGCGTACCAGCCGGGGTAGATGGTGGCGAACTCCGCGACGCCGTCCGCGTCCGTCAACCGCACGCCGCGCAGGAACGTCAGGTCGTCCGTCGGTCCCACGCCCATGCTCCCGCCCTGCGGCGGCTGTCCCGGTGGTGGCGCTCCACTACCCGCTCCGCCCGCATCTAGGCTCGCCTGCGTGAAGCCGGAGTACAGGCCGCCGGCGTCGCAGTGCCAGATGTCCACGGCGGCGTTCTCGATGGGCGTACACTCTGTCGCATCCACGACGGTCGTCCGCAGCCGCAGCGGCACGCCGCCTTTGCCCTCGGTGATGTCCTCCCGGACTTTGTCCCCGTCCAGGAAGTACGGTCCCTCCGTTAGCTCGGGGGTGAGCACGCACGAAGGAGCCGTCTTTTTCGCTACGGTCCCCGTCGTCTCCCCGGCAGCCGCCGCTACTTCGGTCGCCGCCCCGGTGGACGCGGTGCTCGTTCCTCCCGATTCGGATTGCCCGGTACCGCAGCCCGCGAGCGCCGCGGCTACCGTGGCAGATCCCACAAGGCCGAGCATCTGCCGGCGGCTAAGGTTGCGAGCTTCTGGTGCTGTTTTCCGGCGTTTGGATCTCATCGTATTTTCCTCCTAACGTTCTTGTCTACTGGTGTATTTCTGAGGGCGCTTCAGCGGCCGTTGGGATCATCAAGCATAACTGGTCCCTTGCGAACGGCGAAAGGGTTAGCTGAGCTGGCTTTTGCCCGTGATCTCCGAGGCCGGCGCCAGATCTTTGGCGGTGCGCTTCTTTCTGTCTAGTTGGTGATGGGGCCTGGAATTAGAGAACCTGCGGATCATGGTCCATGCCACCGCGAGCAGCGCGGCCAGGTAGAAGCCTATAGCCCAGGGAGAGCCGGTATCGCTGCCGGAGAGCAGGCCGTGGACGAGCCCCAGCGCGAAGGTGAGGTAGGCCAGGGTGTGCACGATCCGCCAGCCGGGAAGGAGACGCCGGAGACCGCCGCTCGCGGCCGTCAGCAGCAGGGCGATCATCGCCAGCCAGCCGAGCGTGACCGCCAGGGGCCGGTAGGACGAGGCCCAGGGGGAGAGGAGCAGTTGCGCCCAGCTAAACTGCACGAATGAGTCGAGCCACAGCGAGGTGAGGTGTACGGCGAGCGCCAGGATGGAGGCTATGCCGAGGGCGCGGTGCAGCGCGTAGACGCGGGCCGGGAGCCCTCCGACCGGGAGCCGGGCGGGGCGGCGGGTGCCGAGCAGTACCGCCCCCGTCGCGGCCAGGAAGGCGGCGAAGCCGGCCGAGCGCGCCACGCCCCAGGCCAGCCCGTTCATGGCGTCGGTGAGCGCCGGCGCCCAGCCGGATGTCCCGATGGAGGAGAGGACGTACGAGAAAGCTTCCCACCGGCCGAGCAGCCCGGCGAGCAGGCAGAGCGGCGCTGCGGACAGGAGGACGACGCGCCCGGCGGGAGCCCACCCGGCGCCCGCAATGCCTCCGATCAGGACGATACCCGCCACCGACGCGAGGTCTAGGAGGTGGATCCGGCCGCCCATCAGGGCGGCGGTGAGACCGAGGACGCCGAGGACGGAGGCCGGCAATGCCAGAGATGAGGTGGGCTTCCTGGAGGCTGCCATCGAGACGAGCGCCAGTGCGGCGGTACCCAGGGCGGAGCCGACGAGCAGTAGTGAGAGCAGAGTGAGGAGCGCCGGGATCACGCGAACACCTCCGTCTTTCCGTGACGGTCGGTAGTTATGGCGCGGTAGCCGTCATCGAACCGTTCGAGGGCGGATGGACCCTCCAGGATCAGGAGTTTCGCGGCGAGGTCCGCCTCCAGGATGGTGGGAGCGGCGACGGTGGCGTAGGATAGCTCGCCCGCCGAGGGAGCGCCGGTCCTCGGGTCGATCAGATGATGCGCCTCGTTGCCGCCCGCCGTCCACGCCCGGCGCCGCGTGGTCGAGGTGGCGACGGCGAGAGAGGAGCCGCTGAACTGTCCCACGGGCTCCTCGTGCATGACGAGCACTGTCCAGGGCTCGCCATTCTCATCCGCGCCGAGGGCGACCACGTCGCCGCCCACGTCCACGAGCAGACCTTCGTGTCCGGTCAGGCGCATCGCCGCCCATCCGATGCCGAGCGCCTTGCCGACGCCCGCGAGGTCCAGACGCACACCGGACGGCAGGGAGACTCTACCGGAATCCAGGACCCAGCCTCGCATGTCCACGGGGGGCAGCGCCCCAGACGGCTCTACCTCTCCGACATCGCCGCAGGGGACGCCTTGCCGGTAGCCGAACCTTTCGAGGGGATCTATGATCCGCGGGTCCAGCAGCCCGCCGGACCACTCGTAGGCGTCTATAGCCGTCTCGATGGCCGTCAGCAGACGCGCGCCTGGAAGAGCCGTTCCCAGACGGTTGAGTTGCGAGAGCGCGCTGTCCTCGCGGAACCTGGAGAGAGCCCTCTCCGTGGTCTCCAGGTCTTCTACGGCGCGCCGCAGCGCGGTGTCTCCGGCTGCCGGGTCTCCGGTCACGACCCCAAGCCGCGCGTGGGTCCCCATCACACGCCCGCTCCAGTAACGAGCGGAGAGCGTCAAGAGCGTCACGATCCCTGGCTCACTGCGGAGGGCGAAGTCTGCGTCGGAGCGGAGTAGACCGGTGTGGACTGCTGGGCCGGCTGCCGGAGACTTTGCCGGGCGGCCCTGCGCGCCTCTCGCCGGGCCGCTTGCCGGCTGGCCTGCTGTTGCGCGGACGCCTGGACAGTCTCGACCTCGTCCCGGTCCGCATCGGAGCGCGCGCCTGCCGAGGCGCCTGCCGAGTCGTCATCTGTGCCCGATGACGGGCGGATAGCGTTGTTTTGCGTAGAGGCGGATTGTCCGGGAGTGACGGCAGCCTCGGTGGTGATGGCCTGCCGGACATCCGCCTGGGATACCGCCCAGCTTGGCGGGTTCGCCGCCAGAAGACCGCCCAGGCCCGCTATCGAGGCGGCCATCCCGAGGGTGACTATGGCGAGCTCGCGGCGTTGCGAGACGCGGCCGGCCTTCTTCCTTGGCCCTCCGCTTCCGGGGCTCCTTGTCTCGAAGCCCTCGCGGGGCCGGCCCTGGTTCTCTGGTGTACTCTTATCGGTCATCGTGCTCCTCTTCTGTGGGCTACCGCGCCGGTGTCACCGGGCCTCCGAGGCTCCCTGCCGGAATGCTCCGCGCAGGAACAGCGTCGCGAAGGCGGCTTCGAGGATGAGGGAGAGTACGCCGGGCGGGTCGAACCATCCCTCGTTCAGTCCGGGCAGGCCGATAGTGCGGCTCTCGATGTACATGATGAAGGCGCCGCCGGCCATCACGATTCCAAGCGGCCATCCCCACCACGTCCGGCGGTAAATGCCTACGGCCGAGAGACCGGAGCCGATGAAGTTGGCGAAGAACAGGACGCCGAGGTAGGCCGCGAAACCGGCGTACTCGGGGATCACGACCAGGTGAATCAGGGCGATAAGCGACATCAGCCCCGCTCCCCACAGGGTAGACCTCTTGGACGAACCGGTGACCGGGATCTTCCGGCTTATGCTCTCCATCCTCTGCTCCTTCTGTCGCGGATGCGTTACCCGGTAAGCTTGGATCACCAGCCTATGAGCCGCCTTCGAGAACGCTATGAGTTCTCATAGGAACGGGTCTCATTGCGCTACGTGGAGCGGGAGGTGGGCTAGTATGTGTGAGATGGCGCGTATCCTGATAATCGAGGACGAGGAGAAGATGGCCCGGATGCTGAGTCGTATCCTTCGTGAGGAAGGCTACGTCGCAGAGACGGCGGGGGACGGCCGCACCGGGCTCTCCCGCGCCCTGGACGACTCGTTCGACCTCCTGATCGTTGACTGGATGCTCCCGGAGCGCAGCGGCGTGCAGATCGTGCGCGGCTTGCGGGCCGCGGACATCCATACCCCCGTATTGATGCTGACCGCCCGCGACCAGGTCGAAGACCGGGTGGAGGGCCTGGACGCCGGGTCGGACGACTACCTCTCAAAGCCCTTCGCCCTGCCGGAGCTTCTGGCGCGGGTCAGGGCGCTAACTCGCAGGCCGTTCGCGGCGGGCGATGGGGGGAAGGAGATCCGGGCCGGCGACATCGTCCTGGACCCGGTTCGCCACGTCGTCCGCCGGGGAGAGGAGCGGATAGACCTTACCGCCAAGGAGTTCGCCCTACTCGCGGCCCTGATGCAGCGTCCCGGCCAGGTCTTCTCGCGCTCGGTACTGCTGGACACCGTGTGGGGCGTGCCCGGAGAGGTCTCGACGAGCGTGGTAGAGCTTTACGTCTCTTACCTGCGCCGGAAGCTCGACCGGGACGGGGAGCCTTCACGCATCCGCACCGTCCGGGGCGTGGGCTACACTTTCGAGCCCCGGCCTTGAGGTAGACGAGGTAGACTGGTGATCGAACGTATCCGCCGCCGTCTCACCCTGGGCTACGTTGGGATTCTCGCGCTTATCCTGCTCCTCTTCGGCGCAATAGTGGTCGGTATATTCTCGGCCCAGCTCAACCGTCAGCAGGACGAGCAACTTACGCGCCAGGCACAGGACGTGGCCGGCTTCGTGCGGAACCACGGACCCGGAGGCGCCGAAGCGGACGAGCCGACGCCGGACCGTTCCGCGCCGAGCGCCCCCAAAACGCCGGGGCTGGCGCAAGATGGTCCCCGCCTCCGGCACGACGACGGGTCCGGTATCGCCGTTTACGTGGTGCCGCCGAAGACTCTTCCCGACGGCGCGGACGCCGGCGAAGAGGGGATCTACGGCAAGGTCTCGAACCCTGGTGTCCCGAATACGGATCTCGGCCTCCCATTCACCGGCGCGGCGCGCGAAGCCGAACGGGAAGCCAGCCGGAATGGCGCGCGGGGTGACGGACCGGGAGGTGGAGCGGCAGGAGGGCCGGGGGATGGATCGGACGCGGAGACGCTTCCGGGTCCGGATGGCGGAGTGCGGGTCGTGAGCGTCCCCGTGATCGGAGAGTCCGGCCAGACGATTGCCGTCGTCCAGGCCGCGCAGTCGCGGCGGGCCGTTGACGAGACGGTTGAGGACCTGCTCCTCGCCCTCGTCCCGGTCGGGGTCGCGAGCCTGCTTCTGGCGGGCGTGGGCGGCCTCTTTATGTCCCGCCGGGCGATGCAGCCGGTGAAGGACTCGTTCCAGCGCCAGCGTACCTTCATCGCGGACGCCTCCCACGAGCTGAAGACCCCCCTGGCGCTCGTCAAGGTAGGCGCGGAGGTGATGCGGCGCAACCCGGCCGACCCCGAGAACCGGGAGGTCATCGAGGACCAGCTCTCCGAGATCGACCGGATGAACGCGCTGCTCTCCGACCTGCTCGTCCTTGCCCGCCTGGATGCCGGCCGGCTCGACGTTGAGGACAAGCCCTTCGACCTCTCGGTCATCGCGGCCGAGACCGCGGGGCGCTTCCTGACGCGGGCCGCGAACGAGAGCGTCCGGATGGAGGTCGAAGTTCCGGACAGGCTCCCGGCCCGCGGCGACTCGGACCGGACCGCCCAGATCCTGACCGCCCTACTGGATAACGCCATGCGCTACACGCCGGAGGGAGGGACCATAACCGTCTCCGGCCGGCGGCTCGGTGACGGCGTGGAAGCGAGCGTCTCGGACACTGGCCCCGGAGTGCCCGCGGAGCACCTGGACCGCATCTTCGACCGTTTCTACCGGGCGGAGGAGGCCCGCACCCGCGCGGGCGGAGGCACCGGACTGGGCCTCTCTATCGCCCGCGACCTCGCCCGCGCCCAGCGCGGAGACCTCTCGGCGCAGAACGTAGCGGAAGGAGGGACCGGCGCCATCTTTCGTCTCAAGCTGCCCGCGCAGTAGCTCCACGGGTGAGAGAGGGCTCACGGCACGCCGGCGTCCGGCTGCTAACATTGCCTCTATGAAAGCCATGAGAGTCATGAAAGCAGCGGCGGTCTTGAACCACTGGCTTGCCTGGAGGCGCCGGAGCCTTGCGAACAGGGTCCTGTTCGCGCTCTCGCTCTCTCTGGCGGGCTTCGTCACGGGGGCCTTCACGTGGGCGGCGCTCAACCCGGACCCCGGCAACGCGGCGCGGTACTTTTTCTTCTACTGGATCTGGGGTCTGTGCGCCGTCGGGGTCCTGCTCGGTATGGCCGAGTACAAGACAAGCCCGCTGCGGAAGGGCCGGGAGCGGGGACACCTGTTCATCCTGCTCTACATCGGGGCGCTCCTGATCGTGACCCGCGCCCTGAACATGGTCCTCTTCTATGGGTGAGGGCGCGTACAGGGCGGTCCTCTTCGACCTGGACGGCACGATGGTCGAGACCGAATCGCTGCACCTTCCGACATGGACGGAGGCGCTCAGGCCCCACGGTATCGAGGTTGACGAGGTCCTCTACAGGGACCGCATTAGTGGCCGGGGCAACGCGAAGATAGTGGGGGACCTCCTGCCGGACCTCTCGGACGAGGAGGGCCGCGCGGTCGCCGAGGCGAAGGAGGCGGATTTCCGGGAGCGCGCTGTAGACCTCGAACCTCTCCCCGGCCTCGTGGAGTTCCTGGAAGAAGTCCGGCGGCGAGGCCTGGACACGGCTGTCGTTAGCAACGCCCCGAGGGAGAACGCCGCCGCCGTTCTGCGGGCGCTCGGCCTCGACGGCGGCTTCGGCCTCATCGTGCTCGCCGACGACGTGGGGATGGGAAAACCGGATCCCGCCCCGTACCGCGCGGCCGTCGAGAGGCTGGGCATCGCCCCGTCGCGGGCTCTCGCCTTCGAGGACTCGGTTTCCGGCATAGCTTCGGCCGTCGGAGCCGGTATCCCGACCGTCGGCATAGCCTTTACGAACGACGCCGCCGCGCTCCGCGAGGCCGGCGCTTTCGAGGTGGTAGAGGACTTCACGGACCCGCGACTGCGAGGGTTGCTGGACCGCTAGAGTCTTCCTGGGGCGCGGTACGGTCGAGGAAGGCCGTGAGCTTCTTCCTGTAGTCGGGGTTCGTGTACGACTGGACGTGGTCGTAGCCTTCGAGGCGCCAGAGCTCGGCGCGCGGGTCGGCCCGGAGGAAGATACGGGCGTGCTCGTAGGCGACCGTTTCGTCGGTGGTGGAGTGGATGACGAGGAGCGGCACGTCCTGTCTGCGGAGCTGCGCCGCCTCGTTCGCCGGGACCACGGACCAGGGATCGAAGCCCAGAAAGAGCTTCGCCGAGAGCATGATGCCGGGGTTGAAGAGCGAGGGAAGACCGCTATTCTCCGGCAGCTCCTTGCCCAACAGGAGCGGGAGGTCCGCGTAGCCCGAGTCCTCGACGACTGCGGCGACCCCCGTTCCGGGCGCGGCGCGCACGACCGTCGCCGCGCCCATGGACCAGCCGTGCAGGACGACCTCGTGCGGCCCGTAGCCTCTCTGTTCGAGCCACGAGAGGGCGGCGCGCACGTCGCGCACCTCGCGGTAGCCCAGGGTGCGGCGCTCGCCGCCGGAGGCGCCGTGGCCGCGCAGGTCCAGCATCAGGACCGAGTACCCTTTTGAGGCGTAGATGCGGGCGGACTTCAGGATGTGCTCCTCGGAGCGGTTCCCGCCGAAGCCGTGGACGAGTATTGCTGCGCGTTCTGCGTCCCGCTTCTCGACCCACCAGGCCCGGAGCGGCACGCCGTCCTCGCTCTCGAACCCGACGTCTCTGTAGCGCAGCCCCACGTCGGCGGGCGTGCCTTCCTCGGGGGAGCGTTCGGGCGCGCTGAGACGCAGCGCCACGAGCAGCCCGACGCCCATGTAGGCGGCGACGAGCAGCGCGGCCCCGACCAGAGTTGCCAGGACCGCTCGCCGCACCGTCGGCTCCTAGACCCTGACCTCCATCGTCACCGCGTTGGCAGTCTCCGGCAGCGGCACGACGATGCCGCCCTCGTCCCGGCGCGGCTCCCGCTCCTCGCCGTCCACCAGGACGCTCTGCACCGCATCCAACCCGCGTAGCTCTAGCAGAAGATCCCGAGGTTCCGGCTCGAACGAGCCCTCGCGCTCCCCGACGCGGACGGTGACGCTCTGGGCGTTCGTTTCGCAGGTAACGCTGCGGCGGGCGTAATCGCCGCTCTGGTAGCCGAAGCCGTTGCCCGCGTCCTCGTAGAGCGCGGACTCGCCGGAGCCCTCGGCCGGATAGAGGAGGAAGGAGAGCGTGTCCGGCTTCTCGTCCGTGTGGCTGACCTCCGGTCCCATCGGCACGGCGCTGTTGGCCTTCACGTAGAGCGCGGGCTCGCCGACGGGCGCGTGCGCCAGGATGTGCTGCGGGCCGTCGAAGCGTTCGCCGGTCCAGTAGTGGAACCAGGTCCCTTCGGGCAGGTAGACGTGGCGGTGCTCGATGCCGGGGCGTGTGATCGGGGCGACGAGCAGGGATGGGCCGAGCAGGAACTCGTCGTCGGCCGTGTAGGTCGTCTCGTCCTCCGGGTACTCGAAGAGGAGGGGACGCAGGATCGGGGCTCCTGTCCGGTGGCACTCCTCGAAGAGTGTGTAGAGGTAGGGGAGGAGCCGCATCCTGAGCTTGATCATCTTCCGGCACACGGACTCATACGGCTCACCGAAAGACCACGGCTCCTGGTTGATCGTGCCCTTCGCCGAGTGGTTGCGGCAGAATGGCTGGAAGACCCCGAATTCGGTGAAGCGGGCGAGCAGTTCGCCGTTGGAGTCGCCGAAGAAGCCGCCGATGTCCACGCCGGCCCAGCCCACGCCGGAGAGGCCGAGGTTCTGTAGCTGGGGCATGCTCATCCACAGGTGCTCCCACCATGAGGAGTTGTCCCCGGTCCATTGCATCGCGTGCCGCTGCAGGCCGGCGTAACCGGCGCGGGTGATGACGAAGGGGCGTTCGTCGGGACGCAGTTTCAGCAGGCCCTCGCGGGCTGAGCGGGCCATCAGAGAGCCGTAGGTGTTGTGGATCTGGGCGTGCCACTTCGGGTCGCCGCCTCCGGGATGCACCACGTTACCCGGCATCGTGGACTGTAGCGGCACGAAGAGGCTCGGCTCGTTCATGTCGCACCAGATCCCCGCGATGCCCACGTCCGTGAGCGCCCGGTGGTTCTCGCCCCACCACTCGCGCGTCTCGGGGTTGGTGAAGTCCGGGAAGGCGCACATCCCCGGCCAGACGACGTTGTGGAACTCCTCGCCGGCCTGGGTCTTGCAGTACAGGTCCCGCGCCCGGCCCTCGACGTAGACGGGGTAGTCCTCGTCGATCTTCACGCCGGGGTCCACGATGGTGACGACGCGGAAGCCCTGCTCGCGCAGGTCGGCGAGGAGTCCCTCCGGGTCCGGGAAGGCGTCCCTGTCCCAGGTGAAGACGCGGTATCCGTCCATGTAGTCTATGTCCAGGTAGATCACGTCGCACGGTATGTCCCGGTCGCGGAACTCGCGCGCCAGCTCCCGGATCTCGTCAGCCGTCTCATAGCTCCAGCGGCACTGCTGGTTCCCTAAAGCCCACATCGGCGGCATCGGGGTGCGGCCGGTTAGCTCGGTGTAGCGGTCGAGGACCTGCTTCGGCGTCGGGCCGGCGAAGGCGTAGTACACGATGTCTCCGCCCTCGGCGCCGTAGTAGGCGCGGTCCGCGCTCTCTTTCGCGAGGTCGAACTCGACCCGGTGCGTGTTGTCGAAGAAGAGGCCGCGGGCCCTGCCATCTATTATCGAGAGGGTGAAGGGGATTGAGGTGTAGAGGTTCTCGAAGGAGGCAGTGTGCCCGGCGGGCGGGTCCACGTTCCAGAAGACCTGGTAGGAGCCGGTCTTCTCCAGGCCGCTGGTCCGCTCCCCGCACCCGAAATACCGTTCTCCTTCCTGGCGCTTCTTGTACAGCCGCGCCGGTTCTCCGAGCGGGGAGCTGAAGACGTCCGCGCCCGGCTGCGGGACGAAGCCCATGCCGAGGTCCGGGTCGTCGGCGGCGAACTCATTACCCTCCGCGTCGGTGAAGTGGATGCGGAGCGGGTGCAGCGAGATGTGCGCCGTGGCCGCGGGGGTCTTCAGCGCGATCTCTTCGTCCGACTGCTCCATCGCCACCTCGACCGTCCCCCAGTCGTCTCTGGCTATGGCCTCGGTGTCATAGCGCGGCGTTCGGCCGTGCGGAAATGCTCCTACCCGGAACAGGTCCGGGGCGAGCGCCGTGATCTCGATGGTCGTCGAGCCGGCCTTCAGGCGCAGGCCGCGGTCTCCATGATCCATCAACTCCGCCGAGCCGAGAGGCTCGTAGTCGCCACCGGTCTCGGGCGGCTTTTCGTAGGTCTCGGTCATATATCTCCTCCCTGTTGAGAGCTAGCGGTTTATAGGTATTTTTCGGCCAGCCAGTTAGTAGCTATCGAGGCTCCGGCGCCTGCCTTACCTTGCGCCGACGCTACATCTTACTTGCCTCTCACGGCTCCGGCGAGCAGGACGATGGCGGCGCTCAGGCCGACGACTATGTAGAGTGCCCCCCCGAGCCCTACAAGCTCGGCGACGAAGCCGATGGTGGGCGGGCCGATGAGGAACCCGGTATAGCCCGCCGTGGAGACTGCGGCGAGCGCGGGACCGGCCGCCATACCCTTCGTGCGTCCGGCGGCGCTCAGGGCGGTGGGGAAGATGACGGAGAACCCGGCCCCCGCGCAGGCGAAACCGACGAGGGCGAAGTACGGTTGCCCCACGGCCAGCGCGACGCCGAGGCCGACGGCGGCCAGCGCTCCGCATGCCCGTACGAGCGCCGCCGGTCCCAGGCGTTGGGTCAGCCTGTCTCCCAGGAGGCGCCCGAAGGCCATCGCCAGGGAGAAGGCGGCGTATCCGGCGGCGGCGAATCCGGGGCCGGTCGTCAGCGTATCCTTGAGGTACACGGCGCTCCAGTCGGCCATCGCGCCCTCGCCGAGCAGGACGCAGAACGAGATGACGCCGAGCCCGAGCAGCGCCCGCGTGGGACGGGCGAAGGCCGGCGCACCGTCCCCGGCGGCGTCAGCGCTCGCGGGGAGGAGCGGCCGGTAGGCGACGAGAGCGGTGCTCGCGCAGAGAACGGCGACCGCCGAGAGGTGGGGCAGGGGACCGATGCCCGCCGCGGCCACCAGCCCGCCGCTCGCCGCGCCGGCGAGTCCCCCGAGGCTGAACGCGGCGTGGAAAGAGGACATGATCGGTCTTCCGTACTCCTTCTCGACCGCGACGGCCTGAGAGTTCATGGAGACGTCCAGGGCTCCGTTCGACGCGCCCAGCAGCACGAGCGCCGGCACGAGGAAGAAGAGGTTAGGCGCGAGCGCGGGAGGTATGAGGGAGAAAGAGATCAAGAGCGCCGTAACCCCGACCACCCGCCGGCTCCCGAACCTGGAAGTAAGCGCCCCCGCCAGCGGCATCGCGACCATCGCTCCGACCGCCGCCCCGAGCAGCGCCACCCCCAGCAGGCCCTCGCTCAGACCCAGGTTGTCCCGTACCGCCGGTATCCGTACGAACCAGCTCGCCACCGCCAGCCCGTTCAGGAAGAACACGGCGAGGACCGAGAGCCGCGCCGCGCGAATGCCTGTCCCGTTCAAGCCGCCGTCCTGTCGCAAGCGCCGCAGGCGCCCGCGTCTCTGTTCGGCTGGCCCCGGAACCGCGTTACCTCGGCGTCGATCCACTCCACACCGTGGTAGTGCGCCACGGAGACGCGGTGGTTGCCATCGTGGACGTAGTAGTCGCCGCCGATCTGGTACAGGCTCACCGGCGCCAGGTCCACGCCACTCTGGAATGCCCGATCCACCCTCTTCCACCTCTCGGCGCTCGCACTCGTGGGCATGAAATCCCGGTCGAACTCCCTGTGCCGGCCCACGCTCCCCACGATCCTGGACACCTCGACCACCCTCCTGCCCAGATAGACCCGGTTGTCCGCCCGCGCCGACCGCCGGCTCTCGTCAAAGAGCATTATTCCTTCCCTCGCAACGTCCCCGCGCAGCCGCGCTCTGATCCATGCTACGAGCGAACGGCGCCGCGCGCGCTCGAAGTCCCTGTCTACCTGCTCCTCTAAACTCATGTAGCCGACCATCAGCTACCTCTTTCTGAAACGTTTTACTTAATCGTTTCAGAAAGAGTATCATGGCGGCTATATGGGTGTCAAATCTGATGGGCGTGAGGCCAGGCGGCGGGCGACGTTGAAGGAGGTCGCCTCGGAGTTGAGCGTGTCGCCCGCGACGGTCTCCAATGCGTACAACCGTCCGGATCAGCTCTCGGCGGAGTTGCGGGAGCGGGTCTTCGAGACGGCCCGGAGGATGGGTTACACGGGGCCGGACCCTGCGGCGCGCAGCCTGCGGCGCCGGCGAGCTGGAGCGGTCGGGGTGCTGTACACGGACCGTCTCTCCTACGCCTTCGCGGACCCGGTATCGGTCATGTTTCTGGAAGGCATAGCGACGGCCACCGAGGGGGCGGGTCTCGGGATGCTGCTCATCCCTGGCGGGGCGTTGAGGGAGCGGGACCCGGAGGCCATCGGGAACGCGGTAGTGGATGGGTTTGTGATCTACTGCATGGCCGAGAACGATCCTCTGGCGACCGCCGCTCTGGACCGCCAGTTGCCGACGGTGCTGGTGGACCAGCCGGAGATCGGCGGCATTCCGTCCGTCGGCATTGACGACGAAGGCGCCGCCCGAGCCGCCGCCGCGCACCTTATCGAGCTGGGTCACAGACACCTCGGCGTGGTCTCCTTCGAGCTCGCGTTAAACGCCCCCGGCGGCATCGCGGACCGGCGCCGCCAGAGCGAGGCCACCTACCGGCCGAGTCGCTCCCGGCTCAAGGGCTACGCTTCGGCCGTCGAGGATGCGGACCGATCCTGGGATGAAGTCCCCGTCTATGAGTGCACGGAGAACGCGCCGTCGCAGGGCAGGATCGCCGCGGAGTACCTGCTGTCGCGGGAGCCGCGGCCCACGGCGCTGCTCTGCCTGAGCGACCAACTCGCGGTCGGTGCCTACGAGGCCGCGCGCGAGATGGGACTGTCCGTGCCGGAGGACCTCTCCGTCGTCGGATTCGACGACATCCCCGCCGCCGCCCGGATGGACCCGCCGCTCACCACCGTGTATCAGCCGCACGTCGAGAAAGGCGTCCGGGCGGGAGAGCTGCTCATCTCCCAGCTAAGGGGCGAAGAGTCGTCGGTTTCGGAGCTGTTGCCGGCGCGGCTGGTCGTGCGCGGCTCCACCGCGCCGCCGAGCAAGTCCTAGAACTCTATGTCCCGGCCCATGTCCCGCTCCATCGCCCGGTCGTAGGCGATGCGGGCCGCGGCCATGTCCTCCAGAGCGAGGCCCTGGCTGGTGAAGAAAGTTATATCCTCGGGGCCGCGGCGTCCCGGTACGCGGCCGGCTATAACCTGTCCCAGCTCATGCACGGCCTCCGGGAGGATCAGCCCCGTCTCCAGCGGCTGCATGAGGTCTCCGGCTTCTAGACCGATCTCCTCTCGGCTATCTACGCAGACGAAGCTCGCGCGTTTTATGACCTCGCGGTCTACTTCGCTCTTGAATAGCATGTTCGACCCGGCGGCGTTGACGTGCGTTCCGGGACGCAGCCACTCACCGTACAGGACCGGCTCCTTCGACGACGTGACGGTGACGACGATGTCCTGGGCGGCGGGCTCTTCGGGTGAGTGGGTGGTCTCTATCTCCATCCCGAGTCTCTCGCCCATCTTCTCCGCGAAAGACTTGCGCTTCTCCTCGGAGCGGCTGTAGACGATGACCCGTTCGAGGTCGCGCACGGAGGCGATGGCCTCCAGCTGGCTCTCCGCCTGCCATCCCGCGCCGTAGATCCCTAGAGTGGAGGCGTCCTCACGGGCGAGATACTTCGTCGCCACACCGGTCGCCGCGCCGGTGCGGAGCTGGCCCATCTTGTCCGACTGGATGATCGCCAGGAGGTCTCCATCATCGGGATCGAAGAGCATGGTGTAGAAGCGGGCTCCGGTACGGGCGACGGTGTACGCCTTCAGTCCCAGAGCCCCGATCTCCGGCGCTCCCGCGAACATCACGTTCAGGCCGGCGGTCGGGAGAGCGACGCGGCGGCGGGCGCGGTTGGTGGCGCGGCCCTCGGCGTGCTGGCGCAGTATCTCTTCGACGGCGTCCAGCACGGACGGCATGTCGAGCAGCTCTTCGACTTCCAGTTCGGTGAGTAGCAGTGTCACGGCGTCTCCTCTCTGTTAGAGCGTGGTATATCCGTTAAAATCCACCCACTCATGCGGGTCCTCGTCATAGACAACTACGACTCTTTTACCTACAACCTCGTCCAGTACCTCGGCGAGCTCGGGGCCGAGGTCATCGTGCGGCGCAACGACGAGCTGACGCCCAAAGAAGTCCTCGACCTCCACCCGGACAGGATAGTCGTCTCGCCCGGCCCGTGCACGCCGAACGAGGCGGGGATCTCGGTTGACCTTATCTCGGAGTCCGCCGCCGCGGAGGTGCCGCTGCTCGGCGTCTGTCTGGGGCACCAGTCCATCGGGCAGGCTTTCGGGGCGAAGGTCGTGCGCGGCGAGCCCGTCCACGGGAAGACCGCGAGGATCCTGCACGACGGCGAGGGCGTCTATGCCGGGGTCGAGCAGGGCTTCGAGGCTACCCGCTACCACTCGCTCGTCATCGAGCCCGAGTCGCTGCCGGAGTGTCTCGTCGTGACCAGCCGCACGGAGGACGGCGTGATCATGGGCGTCAGGCATCGCGAGTATCCGGTCGAGGGCGTGCAGTTCCACCCGGAGAGCATCATGACGCGCAGCGGCCACGACCTCCTGAAGAACTTCCTGGATGGCTGAGGTTCCGGTGCTGCGCGAGTCGTTACGCAAGGTCGCGGCGGGCGAGGCGCTCTCGCAGGGGGAGGCCGAGCGGGCCCTGGAGACCATCATGGAGGGGACAGCGCCCCCGGCGGCGACGGCGGCGCTGCTTACGGCGATGCGGATACGGGGCGAGTCGGTGGGGGAGATCGTGGGTTTCGCCCGCGCGATGCGGCGTTTCGCCGCGAAGGTCGAGGCGCCGGAGGACGTGGTTGACACCTGCGGCACCGGAGGCGATGCGAAGGGGACCATAAACATCTCCACCGCGGCGGCGTTCGTCGCTCGCGGAGCCGGGGTCACCATAGCCAAGCACGGCAACCGCGCCGCGACTAGCCTGGCCGGGAGCGCGGACGTGCTGGAAGCGCTGGGGGCGGAGATAGAGCTGGGGCCCGAGCAGGTCTCGCGCTGCATCGCCGAGGCCGGGATCGGCTTCATGTTCGCCCGCACCCACCATCCGGCGATGAGGTTCGTGGCCCCGGTGCGCGCCGAGCTGCCGTTCCGCACCGTCTTCAACCTGCTCGGCCCGCTCACCAATCCGGCCGGGGCGAAGCGGCAGTTGATCGGGGTCTTCTCCGGCGACTACGTGCGGCCCGTCGCGGAGGCGTTAAAGGAACTGGGGGCGGAGAAAGCTCTCGTCGTCCACGGCGCGGACGGGATGGACGAGATCACGGTGAGCGGTCCCACCAGGGTCGCCGAGGTCTCGGACGGGGAGATCGAGGAGTACGACGTCACACCGGAGGACTTCGGCCTCCCGCGCCACGCCCCCGACGGCATACTCGGCGGCGACGCCCACCTGAACGCCCGCATCCTGCGCGACATCCTCTCCGGCGAGGAGCCGGGAGCCCCACGCGACGTAGTGCTCATGAACGCTGGCGCCGCCGTGTTCGTCTCCGGCGGGGCCGGGACGCTGGATGAGGGCGTCAGGCTGGCGGAGCGGTCCGTAGACTCCGGCGCGGCCCTCGAAGCGCTGGAGACGTTCGTGAAGATCACCCGCCGTCTCGCCGCGGGCCCCGGAGGGACAAGATGAGCATCCCAACCGTCCTCGACGACCTCGCAGCCGCCGCCCGCCGCCGCGCCGACGAACTAAAGACGAACACCGACCTCGATGCGCTCTACGAGCGAGCCATACGCTTCGAGAAGCGCGACTTCGCGGCCGCGCTCAGGTCTCCCGGCCTCTCCGTGATCTCCGAGATAAAGCGGGCCTCTCCGTCGGCGGGTTTCATCCGCGACGCCGACCCCGCCGAGTGGGGCGCGCGCTACGAGAGCGAGGGCGCGAGCTGCCTCTCCGTACTCACCGAACCTGACCGCTTCAAGGGGAGCCTCAAAGACCTCGACGCCGCGCGCGAGAACACCACGTTGCCCGTTATCCGCAAGGATTTCACCGTAGACGAGGTACATGTCATCGAAGCCGCCACCCGCGCCGACGCCGTCCTCCTCATCGCGGCCCTCTTCGACGCGACCTCGCTCTCGCGCTACGTAGCGCTCTCCATCGAGGTCGGCCTGACGCCGCTCGTCGAGGTCCACGACGAGCGTGAGGCGGAGATCGCGCTGGAGTGCGGCGCGACGGTGATCGGGGTAAACAACCGCGACCTGCGCGACTTCACCGTGGACCTCGGGACCTTCGAGCGCCTCGCTCCAGGGCTTGATGGAGCCACGCTCGTCGCCGAGAGCGGCGTAAAGACGCCGGAGGACGCTGGACGATTGCGGGATGCGGGAGCCGACGCGGTCCTCGTCGGCGAGGCGGCGATGCGTGACCCGTCGCTCGTGGCGAAGCTCTCCGCACTGCCCTGACCTCCATCGGCCGGGTCTATCCCTGGATCTCAGATGGAGCCTTTCTCGTTCGTGGCTATGAAGAGTGAGGCCGTATCCGAGAGGTGACTTTACGGAAAATCCATCTGGCCCTCGAAATTACCTGCAGTTACAATTTGGATAGGGCTTTTTTAAGGAGCGCCATGGACGACAGGACAGCCGTGACCCAGGTACTCACTGACTATTACAATGCTTTCGGCACACTTGACGTTCAAAGAATTTTGTCCTACTACCATGAGCCCTGCATGCTTGTCAGCCCCCAGGGAGTCGCCGCGCTGCCCAGCCGCGCCGCAATGGCGGCTGCTTTTACGCCCATTATGGAAGGCTTGCGGGCAAGAGGATACAGTCGGAGTGAGTCGAGCATGCTGCACGTCAAGGAGCTCAGCGCCACTGCGGCGCTGGCAAGCGGCATTGCCGTACGCTACAGGGCCGACGGACAGGAATTGGAGCGGATAGGCGTCAGCTATCTTCTGCACAAGACTGACGACCGTTGGAAGATCGCGGTAACTGTGGTTCACGATACGGATAATGTTGTGAGATCAGAATAGGCGGCGACAGGCCCACTATCATCTAGAGTCCTCGAATTCTGAGGGGTATTCGCGCAGTACGAGCAGGCCTGCGGCAAGGCCTGCGGCAGCGGACTCTTGGTGGAAGCCATCGATGTGCGATCCCTTATACCAACTCGCTTACAAATCGTGGCGATGAAAAAACGTCCATGAAACACCCGGCTTGATGTTTCGATATATGCTGGTAGGGTATATGTGCAGCAAGAACATAGATGACCTACTACTACGGAGGTATCGCAATGACGACTACCGCAAACATCAACAAGATGACGCGCACCACTCGGGAGATAGCCGAGGTACAGCGCGACTCCTTTGAAGCTCTGGCGGAGAACTTCTCCGATCTGCAGCGGCGCAATATCGAGTTCGCCCAGGGTGGATTCGAGTTCATAAGGCTTCAAGAGGACAACGCCAAGGCTGCGCGCGAGTGGTTCGCCAACGGCCTCAAGTTGGCGAAGCTGCAGCAGCGCAACGTCGAGTTCACCCAGAAGTGGATGAGCGGCGGGGTCGAGTTGCTGCGGGATCAGGCCGAGCACAACCGACGCGCGGTGGAGGTCTTCTCGCAGAGCACGCGCAAGCAGCAGGAGAACTTCCGGGCGCTCGCCGAGGAATGGACCGGCGCTTACCGGAACTTCTTCTCTCCTTTCGCCTACGCGCAGGAAGGTCTGAAGGCTGCTCAGCAGACCACTCAGCAGGCAGTGCAGGCCACGCAGCAGGTTGCTCAGCAGGGACTGCGGGTAGCCGAGGAGACGACCAGGAAGAGCGAGCAGGCTATCCGCAAGACCCAGGAGGCGACCCGGGAGGCTGCTCTGCAGACCGCTGTTCACAGCGCGCTGAAGACCGCGAACTACGAAGATCTGAACGTTGACGAGGTCTCGAAGAAGCTCGACGGTCTCTCCGCCGCTGAACTCAAGAAGGTTCGCGAGTACGAGAAGAAGAACAAGAACCGCGAGACTCTCATCGAGCAGATCGACCGCAAGTTGAAGGCTACTTCGTAAGGCACTTCTTCACAAAAAGTAGTTTCAAGGGCCGGGGCAACAGTCCCGGCCCTTCTTCATGCCTTTTCCGGAAAATTCCGCATACATTAACTCTGGGAATTAGATATACAGTTACACTACGATAGCCTTCAGACGCTACAGAGGAGAGGGCTCACGCCGTTGATCGAAAGGTCTCCATGTTTGCGGACCTCTTCCTCGCGGGGATCTCTGATCGGCACATTTATGAGGCCACCTACCCGGAAGGCGTTTAGGACTGCGCTCATCGCGTAATCGGGAACCTCGGCGCCCTCTCTCAGAAGACGCTGGTAAACGACGGCGCTCTCCACGGAGCCGCCTTCTCCGGACCACTCATCGCAGATGATCTCTCTCACTTTCTCGGCTAGCGTTCGACCGGGATCTCCTTTGGCCACTCAAAGCTCCTTCTCTCGACCTGTCCGAGGTATTAGTGTACTAGCCGACACCTGTTGCGATTGACGGTGGACCAGAGGATGAGAGTATCTGGCGGGCTCAGGAGCCGAATCGGTTCAGTGGAGGTCCCTCTCAGCGAGTAACTCCTGGATCTTCTTCTCCGTCTCATCGTAGGCGCCCTCTCCGATGTGCTTGTATCTGACGAAGCCGTCGGCGTCTATGAGGTACCACGTCGGCCAGTAACGCTGGCTGTAAGCGTTCCAGGTGGCGTCGTTGTTGTCGAGGGCGACGGGGTACTGGATGTTGGCGTCTTTCACAGCCTCCGAGACGCTGGCGTAGTCCTTCTCGAACTCGAACTCGGGTTTGTGGATGCCGATTACTTGCAAGCCCTCACCGTCGTACCTTTCGTAGAAGCGGTTGATGTGCGGCTGCGCGTTCTGGCAGTTGTAGCAACTATAGGTCCAGAACTCTAGCAGGACGACCTTACCGCGGGCATCGGCCAGCGAGATCCCATCGGTGTTGATAAAGCCGGTCGGGTCCACTATCTCGTGCGCGCGGGGATACCTCGCTTGTTTCTGAGCGATGCTCTCTCCCCGGATGGGCGATTCGTCTTTGGACCGTTCCTGCTCCGCGGAGTCTTCCTTACCCTGTTCGGGAACCGTTCGGAGCCCCGCAGTCCGGGACGGGCCGTTCGCCTCCGTGTTTGAAGGTTTTACGGAGGCAGATTGCGTCCGCTGATCGCTCGCATCCGCCGCTTTGAATCGGATCTGGACAAAAGAGATCGCGCCGGCTATCAGGATGAGCGTCAGAGTTAGAAGAACAGGGTGGGGGACGATGGACCTCATAGCAATACCTCATTTAGTAGCTGAAAGTTGGCGAGCAGACTGAGCTTGTCCGTGAACACGAGGACTCCCATCCCGATGAGGACGCCGCCGAATACTGTATGGAGCCGCGCAGCCCACGAGCGATGCTTCCTGATGAGCGCGAACGCTCCGGAGGGAAAGAGTCCGACGAGCAGGAACGGCGTCCCGAGACCGGTAGCGTAGGCGAGAAGTAGCGGGAACGCCGCTGCGGGCTCCGAGGCCGCGAGTGCGAGGGTGCTGCCGAGGATGGGGCCAACACAGGGCGTCCAGGCCACCGCGAAGGATGCTCCGAACAGCAGAGAGGTCAGGTAGCCGGGTCTGGAGTTACCGGGGTCTACCGAATATTGCCGGTCCAGGATGGGAAGTCTCAGCAGGCCCGTCAGGTGCAACCCCAGGACGATGATGACCGCTCCAGCGGTGCGCGAGAGCCAGGCAAGGACTTCCGCGGCCCCCTGTTGAAGCACCGCGTTGAGGACTATACCGAGTAGCGCGAACACCGTCGAGAACCCGGCTACGAAGAGGGCGGTGCTCAGCAGGAGGTACCGGCGCTTCGGGCTCGTGACGCCCAGAGAGGCGCCCGCCAGTTGGGCGAGGAAAGCGGGAATCACGGGCAGCATGCACGGAGAGAGGAAAGACGCCAATCCCGCGGCGAGAGCCAGTACGAGCGTCGGCTGCGTCATCGCTTCAGGCTTTCGGGGTCGTTTTCTTCACGCGGCCGATCTCCTGGGGTAGCTGCCGGTCCTTCGGCGATTCTGGCACGCGGTTTTGAGAGCGACAACGCTTTTGGGCGCCCGTTAACCCTATCGTAAGGAACGGTTAAGGTTTCGGCGGGATCAGGCGCGGCGCAGGGTGAACCGGAAGCGCGAGCCGCCTCCGGGATGGCTCTCGACCTCGATGGCGCCGCCGTGGGCTTCGATGAGGCCGCGGGCTATGGCGAGGCCGAGCCCGGCGTTCGAATCGCCGTCATCGCCGGAGCGGGTCCGGGATTTCTCTCCCCGGAAGGTGCGCTCGAAGACGCGCGGCAGGTCTTCGGGCGCTATGCCCTCGCCCGTATCGGCGACCTCGACCTGTACCTCGGAGCCGATGGGTTTGGCGCGCAGGGCGATGGTGCCGTCGGAGGGGGTGTGGCGCAGGGCGTTGGAGACGAGGTTGTGCAGCACGCGCTGGAGGCGGGGCGGGTTGATCAGGACCGGGTCCACGCCCTCGGAGACCTCACCCACGAGTCGGACGTTCTGGCGCTCGGCCTGCGGCTGGAAGCTGGAGAGGGTGTCGGAGATCATGTCGTGCAGCGACCCGCCTTCGAGCTCCAGCTTGAGCACGCCGGCATCTATCCTGGAGAGCTCGAAGAGGTCGTCCACGAGCTGGCTGAGGTGCATGAGCTCCCGGCGGGCGGATTCCAGGTAGCGGGCTTCGGTCTCCGGGCCGGCGGCCACGCCGTCCACCAGGGCTTCGACGAGGGCGCGGGTCGCGGCGAGCGGCGTCCGCAGGTCGTGGGAGATGGCGGCGATGAGTTCGCGCCGGGCCTTCTCCATCTCGCGCTCTCGCTCGGCGGACTCTTTTAGAGACCGGGCCATGCTGTTGAAGTCGCGGGCGAGGGCGGTCAACTCGTCGTGGCCCTCGGCGGGTATCTCCGTATCCAGGTCTCCGTTCGTGAGTCGCGCGGCGCCCAGGCGGACGCGCTCGATGCGGTTTGCCAGCGGCGCGGCGAAGAGGAGGCTGAATCCAACGGAGAGGATCGCGGCGAAGAGCAGCATCGTCAACACGACCGCGAAGTCGTGGTCGGAGATGAACATCGCCCGCGCTCCCGCCAGCATCATCCCCAGGAGGAGCAGGCTCCCGATCAGGCCCGCCCCCACTAGCTGCGCCCGCACGCCGCCCAACCTCCCGAGCACCGCGGGCCGCACCAGGAGCAGCGCCACGAGCCCGGCGGCGCCGCCCGCCCCGACTAGCAGGAGCGCGATGTCGGGCACGTCCGCCGCCGGTATGCCGAACAACGCGGCGCTCACCAGGACCGTTACCGCCAGCCCCGCGAAGAGGACCAGAAGCCCCGCGAGCAGCCTCTTGATCATCGTTCTCAGGCTCGCCCGAATTTGTATCCGACGCCCCAGACCGTCTGGAGGTAGCGCGGGTGGGTTGGGTCGGCCTCGATCTTCTCGCGCAGGCGCCTGACGTGTACGGTCACGGTGCTGGTCTCGGCGGCGAAGGCGTATCCCCAGACCGTCTCCATCAGATGGTCGCGGGTATAGACCCTACCGGGACTCGATGCCAGGTAGTAGAGCAGGTCGAACTCTCGGGCCGTGAGCGTCACCGGCTCGTCCCGGACTAACACCTCGCGCCTGTTCGGGTCTACGCGAAGGCCCTCGAAAGAGAGCACCTTCTGACCCGGCTTCCGGCCCGAATCAGGGCCGGATTCCTCCACGCGGCGCAGCACGGCGGCTACGCGCGCGGCGAGCTCGCGGGGCGAGAACGGTTTGACCACGTAGTCGTCCGCCCCCAGGCTGAGGCCGACTATTCGCTCCTCTTCCTCGCCACGGGCGGTCAGCATGATCAGTGGCACGCGCCGCTCGGCCTGGATGCGGCGGCATACCTCAAGACCGTTGATCCTGGGTAGCATCAGGTCCAGCACGACGAGGTCCGGCTCGCTCCTGCGGAAGACTTCCAGAGCCTCCACGCCGTCCGCCGCGGAGACGACCGTGTGGCCGTCTCGGCTCAGGTAGAGCCCGACAACCTCCCGGATGTTCGGCTCATCATCGACAACGAGAACCTTGGCCACCACATCCCTCGTCTCTCCGCTAAGTCCCTCGATTATAATGCGCCGACTCTGGCCACGGGGCTCCGGGCATGGCGAGCAGGCGAGTCAGCATCCCGACACTATCCATCTTCAGCGCTCCAATCGCATCAACGCCGCTCCAGGTCGAGCGCCAGGCTGTTCATGCACCACCGCTTCCCACCGGCGTCCCGCGGCCCGTCGTCGAAGACGTGGCCGAGATGCGAGTGGCAGCGGGCGCAGCGGACCTCCGTGCGTACCATCCCATGAGAGTGGTCCTCCACCAGCTCGACGGCGTCCGGCGAGACCGCTTCGGTGAAGCTGGGCCAGCCGGTCCCCGAATGGTACTTGGTGCGGCCGTCGAAGAGCGGATTTCCGCAGGCGGCGCAGTGGTAGAGTCCATCGTCGTCGGTGTCCACGTACTCGCCGGAGAACGGCCGCTCGGTACCCGCCTCGCGCAGCACGGCGTACTGTTCGGGCGAGAGTCGCTCCCGCCAATCCTCGTCGCTGCTCGCTACCGGCTTGAGTGCACCATTGGGCTCGGCTATCGTTCCCACGCCCAGCCCGACCGGGCAGCTTACGCCGGTACCGCCGAGGCCGCAGTACCCGTTAGGGACTTTGTGGAGGTACTGCTGGTGGTAGTCCTCGGCGTAGTAGAACGGGCCGGTGGGCGCTATCTCCGTGGCGATCGGGCCGTAGCCCGCCTCCTTCAGTTTCTTTCCGTAGGCGGCGCGAGTCTTCTCGGCGGCCCCGCGTTGCTCGTCGTTCGCGTAGTAGATCGCGGACCGGTACTGGGTGCCGACGTCGTTGCCCTGGCGCATCTCCTGTGTCGGGTCGTGAGCTTCCCAGAACACGGCTAGCAGCTCGCGATAGGTGACTTTCCGGGGATCGAAGACCACCAGCACGGCCTCGGTGTGCCCGGTCCGGCCGCCGCACACCTCTCCGTACGTCGGGTTCGGCGTATAGCCGCCCGCGTAGCCGACAGCCGTGGTGTAGACGCCCTCGGTCTTCCAGAAGACGCGCTCCGCGCCCCAGAAGCAGCCGAGGCCGAAGACCGCTGTTTCGAGACCCTCGGGGAACGGCGGCTTGATCGGCGTGCCGAGGACGGCGTGCCTCTCGGGGACGGCGAACGCTGGCTGATCACGCCCAGGGAGCGCATCCTCGGGCGGGACCATCGTGGACTTGTGGCGGTTGAACAGGAACCTCATGTTTACTCCTTATCTGGTCGTTCTGTCCTCTTGCACGTTGCGGGCGGTCGGGCCGGTGTTGGCGTGTTCGACCACCTCGAACCTCACCGGCGTGCCGGGCCGGATGGTGCGGTAGCCCTCGCCGGGGATGGCGGTGAAGTTGAAGAACACGTCCTCGTCGCCGTCGCGCGAGATCTCACCACTCCCCGACGCAAGGTCGAAGGTCTTTACCCGGCCGCTCGCCACCGGCAGCCCGTTCGCTCCCAGAGGCGGCGCGCCGTCCGCCCACTCCTGCTGCGGGATGCGGATACTCTTAGCCTCCGGGGTGTCGAACGCCTCGTAAAGGTAGTCTCTGCGGCGGGACATGATCTCGCGCAGGTCGTGCCTTAGCTCCTCTGCGGTGGGCCGTCCGACGAAGAACCAGCCGTCGTAGACCTTGTGGACCGTCAGGTCAGGCCGCAGGACGAACGTGAACGGCCGCGCCCGGTAGGCGTACTCGCCCTCGGTCTCGTCCAGAATGCCGATGCCCTTGATGACCTCCCGATCCTCATCCGAGAGGAACGGCCACTCCGCCCCCAGACCCACCCGGAACGCCGCGCCAACCATCGGCGGGTCGGCGCTGACCGTGACGAGCTTGCAGTAGTTGACCGCAAGCTCCGACTGGAAGCGGACAAGTACCCGCATCTGTTCCTGATCCCGCGGGCAGAAGAAGCCCCGGCCGAAGACCACGATAACCGGATAACCGTCCGTGAAGCCCAGCCTCTCATCCATCGCGCTCGGGTGGGTGAACCGGGAGAGCCGTCGCGGTACCTTGCGGTGATCCGGCAGTTCGAAGTCGGGGAAGGCGTCTCCGACACGGAGGGTGGTCATCTCATCACTCCACGAAGCTGGCGAACAGGTTGTTTAGCGACTCGGCGAGGGTGGGGTGGGCGAAGGCGCCGTCGCGCAGGGCGGTGTATGGGACCTTACCGATCATCGCGACGTGGATGAGGGACATGATCTCGCCGCCCTCGATCCCGAGTACCGCGCAACCGAGGATCCGGTCCGTCTCCGCGTCCACCATGGCTTTCATGAAGCCTCGCGTCTCGTCCATCTCCAGCGCCCGCGCCACGCGGCTCATAGGCATCTTCGCCACCCGGAAGTCGAGGCCCTGCTCCCGGGCCTCCGTCTCGTTCAAGCCCACCCGCCCGAGCTGCGGGTCTATAAAGACGGTATAGGAGACTATCCGGTCCGCGATGGAGGCGTTCCCGCCGTCGAGCAGGTTGGTCTTGAGGACGCGAAAGTCGTCGTAGGAGATGTGGGTGAACGCCGGACCTCCCTTTACGTCGCCCAGGGCGTAGACTCCCGGAGCTGTGGTCTCCAGCCTGTCGTTCACCTGGATAAAGCCGCGTCCGTCCGTCTCGATGCCGCCCGCCCGCGGGTCGAGCGAGTCCGTGTTCGGCGGGCGTCCGATGGCTACCAGCAGGTGAGAGCCCTCCAGTACGCGCTCACCGCCCTCGTTCTTGACGGTGAGTTCGATGCCGCCGCTGCCGTTCTCCACGCGCTGGGCTTCGGTCTGGAGCAGGACCTCGATGCCGTCTTCGCGCAGGACGTCGGCGACGGCCTCGGCCACGTCGGCGTCCTCGCGGGCGAGGAGTTGCTTCCCGCGCTGCACGACCGTGACCTCGCTGCCGAAGCGCCGGAACATCTGGGCGAACTCCATGCCGATGTAGCCGCCGCCGAGGACCAGCAGGTGATCCGGGACCTCGCCCAGCTCCATGATCGAGGTGGAGTCCAGGAACGGGACGTTGTCCAGACCGTCTATCGGGGCTCCGCCGGGCCGAGCCCCGACGTTGATGAAGACCTCGTCGGCCGTCACCGTGAGCGTACCGACGCCGTTCGTGCGGATCTCCAGTTCCTTCGAGGCGGTAAAGCGAGCCTCGCCAACAAGCAGGTCCAGGTTCTCGGTACTCTCGATGCCCTTCTCGCCGCCGCTCCGGAAGCGCTCGACGATATCGCGCTTGCGCTGGCGGACCTTCGTCATGTCCACGGCAACCGGCCCGTCCTGGACGCCGTAGTCGGGCGAGCGGCGGTCCAGGTAGGCGACGCGGGCGCTGGCGACCATCGTCTTGGTCGGGGTGCAGCCGACATTCACGCAGGTGCCGCCGACGTGTTCGCGCTCGATGATCGCCGTCCGGCGTCCGGCCCCGGCGAGAGCCTTCGCCAGCGGTGTGCCGCCCTGGCCGGAACCGACGATGACGGCGTCGTAATGCTGGGTCTCGGTCATGATCTCTCCTTGTCCTGTTAGCCGTGTTCGAGGCGTTCTCTGGTGGTTTTATACGGAGCCCGCGGGGCCCCGGGTGCGTGAAGGCTTACATTTGCCCGTTTGCCAGCCAGTCCAGGAGCACGGCCGCGGTCCAGGACTGGCGGTCGGAGCCCAGAGGCTCGCCGGTGAAGGGCTCATAGTATTCGCTGAAGGTCCCATCCGCGAGTTGCGCGAGACCGTCGCGCCTGAGCCGGGCGGCGCGCTCGTCCTCGCCGGAGCGCTCCAGCGACCACCACAGGAGCCAGTTGATGACCGGCCAGACGGGACCGCGCCAGTAGCGGCGGGGATCGAAGAGCGGCTCCTCCGGGCTGGTGCTCGGCGGGAGCGGCCAGCGGAGCTTCGAGTGTCCCGCGAAGAGCGCTGAGTCCAGAGTCTGGAGGAGACTTCGCCGTCCGGTTTCGATGCCCGCTATAAGCGGAGCGAAACCGGCGACGGTGCGGGCTTTCAGCGGCGCCCCGGCGCGCAGGTCGTAGTCGAGACAGAGCCCGATTTCGGGGTCCCAGCTCTTCGTTAGCCCGCGCCGGCCGCGGGAGATCCAGGCCGATATAACGTTCCTGTCTTCATCGGGCGCTCCGACCAGCTCGGAGATCTCAAGCAGCGCCTCGTTGGCGCGGACCAGGATCGCGCTCATCAACACGTCCTTGACGAGGAACGGGCTGGTGGCGTAGACGACTGCGTCGTCGCAGCCGCTGCGCGTTATGAGCTGCACGAGCCAGATAAAGCGGTCGTAGACTTCCTGCGTGGGCCTCTCGGAAGGGTCGTCCACGTGTTGCAGATCCCGGCGCTCGTACTCGAGCTTCTCCCGGACCTCCACGCGGTCGAGCGCGTCCTGCCAGCGTGGGGAGTTGTCCGTGCCGCTCTCCCAGGGATGGTAGATCGTGACGAGCCCGGACTCCTCCGGGTCGCGGGCGGTCATCAGGTAACGGTGCCAGAACAGGAGCTTCGGATAGATCTCGCGCAGGAACTCCCGCGCTCCGGCTGCGTCACCATCCCGCCGCTCCGCTATCTCCAGGATACGCCTCGCGGCGATGGCGTGGACCGGCGGCTGGCACAGGCCGCTGGTGGTGGCGGGCTTCGCGGGGGCGGCGGGGGCGTTCGGGGCGGCGGAGGCCCAGTGCTCGGGGCCGGGGAAGTAGCTCTCGGGCGGGGCGTCCGGATTGAAGACGATGTGCGGGACCTTGCCGGTGGCCCACTGATGGTCGAGGAGGCAGCGTATCTCCTCGGCGGCGCGGGCGGTATCGTAGTGGGCGATGCCGATGGCTATGAACGCCGAGTCCCAGCTCCACTGGTGCGGGTAGAGGCTTGGCGCGGCCTTTGTCCAGACACCCATATCGTTGTCGCGCAGGACCCGCTCCGCGCGCGCGGCCAGGTCTTTTGGCTGCAAGTCTGTCTTGGAGTCGTGTGTCGTATCCATCCGGCGTTGGGCTCCTTTAAAGGGGATTATCTCAGAGGGTCAGAGGGGCCGTGGCGAAGTTCACGGAGAACCGCTTACACCAGTCGGAGATCGAACGGTGCCTCTGCGGGGCGGACCTGGCGGGCAACTCGTAGGTCCGGTCGCCCCGTCGATCCGCTTGTTGACCGCCGCGTCGTAGAAGAGCGTCTGCCTGCCGAAGACCACGAGCGACAGATAGAGCGCCAGCGCCGCATCCTCCGGCGGAGGGTATGAATAGCGCCCGCCGGAGGATGCGGCTCCGAACCAGTACCCTGTTCCATTCCCGTTCATCCTGTCGGATGCTAGCCCGCCGGCCTTACGTAACCCTTGCGCTTCCCTTACGAAACCCTTAACGGCGGCGCGGAGCCAGCCGGAAACGGTTCGGCGGGAGAGGGGTTCCGGCTTCCCGGATAAGGAGTACACTTCGACTCATGGTACTGGTCAAAGTCTGTGGGATAACCAATCCGGAGGACGCCCGCGTGGCCGCCGACGCCGGCGCGGACGCTATCGGGATCGTCTTCGCCCCGAGCCCGCGCCGGGTGAGCGTGGAAGATGCGCGGAAGGTGGCCGGGACTCTCCCGGATGACGTCCTGAAGGTCGGGGTGTTCGTGGACGCGGCGCCGGAGGAGTTGCTGCGGGTAGCGGGAGAGGTCGGCCTCGACTACGCGCAGCTTCACGGGGATGAGGGACCGGAAGATGTAACGCATCTACGGAAAAACGGTCTAAAGATAATAAAGGCGCTGCGGGTCCGGGACGCGGCCTCGCTGGAGGCTTTGGAGGAGTACGGGGCGGACCTGTACCTGCTGGATGCGTACAGCGAGAAGGCGCGGGGCGGGACGGGTGAGCGGTTCGACTGGAGGCTGGCGAAAACGCTGCGGGCGCGTGATAACATCGTCGTCTCCGGGGGGCTTAATCCCGAGAACGTGCGGGAGGCCATCGAGTTCTTCGAGCCCTACGGGGTCGATGCTTCTTCCTCGCTCGAAGACAGGCCCGGAGTAAAAAACGGCGAGCGGGTTCGGAGGTTCGTGAGTGCGGCAAAAAGTAGATAGTGGGTACTTCGGTCCCTACGGGGGCCGCTACGTGCCGGAGACCCTGATCCACGCCCTCGACGAGCTGGAAGACGCCTACGAGCGCTACAAGAACGCCCCGGAGTTCCTGGAGGAACTGGACGGGCTCGCGCGGGACTTCGTGGGACGTCCGACGCCGCTGATGTTCGCCGGACGCCTGACGCGCAAGTGGGGCGGGGCGAACGTGTGGTTCAAGCGGGAGGACCTGGCGCATACGGGGGCGCACAAGATCAACAACGCCCTTGGACAGATGCTCCTCGCCGAGCGCATGGGCAAGACCCGCATAATCGCCGAGACCGGGGCGGGCCAGCACGGCGTCGCCACGGCCACCGTCGCCGCCCTCTACGGCAAGGAGTGCGTCGTCTACATGGGCGAGGAGGACACCCGCCGCCAGGCCCCGAACGTCCTGCGGATGAAGCTCCTCGGCACCGAGGTCCGGCCCGTCACGAGCGGTTCGGGGACCCTGAAAGCGGCGCTAAACGAGGCTATTCGGGACTGGGTCGCGAACGTGGAGGACACGCACTACATCATCGGGACGGTGGCGGG
>DASSMB010000178.1:0-3074 GCA_035689095.1 Rubrobacteraceae bacterium
CCGAGCGCAGCGTCTCCGGTCCAACGCACCTCCCCGGATGGAGCGCGGGCGCCCGACACTACCTCGACCTCTCCGACGAACCCTTCGCCGGTCATGTACAGCAGCGCTCTGTCTCCCGGACGGGCCTTGCGAATGGGAGTCCTGACCGAGGAGACCCAGAACTCCCCGTTGGCGCGAGTGAACGCATAGTTCTCCCTGGCGTGCCCCCCGACAAATGCCGCTACCCATTGTCCCATCTCGCCTCCCCGAGTCTTCCAGCTTGCTCACCAGAAGGGTTATCGTCCCGAAACGGTCCGGGCTTTAGTTGGAGTCGAAAGGTGGAGGTGGTGCTAAGATTCGGGACGACGCTGGATAAGAGACGTTCTGTAGGGGGCGAGATGAACAACGGACGCCCGGAGGCTTATATAACGGGGATCGGGGTGGTCAGCCCCATCGGGGTCGGGCGCGAGAGATTCTGGAGCGCGCTGCTCGCCAACGAGAGCGGCATGGGCCCCATCACGCAGTTCGACACTGACGGGTTCGAGGTCCGGATCGCCGCCGAGTGTACGGACTTCGAGCCGAAGGACTTCATGGACCGCAAGGTCGTGCAGCGGACGGACCGCTTCGCCCAGATGGGTCTCGCCGCCTCCAAGCTCGCCCTGGAGGACGCCAGCGTGTGGGACGTGCTCAACCAGCGTCCCGAGCGGGTCGGTCTGATCCTGGGCAGCGGCCTCGGCGGAGTGGCGAGCATGGAACAGACCCAGGCCACCATAGACAGCAAGGGACCGGGACGGGTCAACCCGTTCGCCGTCACCAAGATCATGCCGAACTCCGGCGCCGCTCACGTCGGCATCCAGCTCGGGGTGCAGGGACCATCCTCCACAGGCGCTCTCGCGTGCTCGTGCGGCACGGACATGATGGGCGTTGGCTTTGACCTGATCCGTCGCGGAGACGCCGACGTGGTGCTGTGCGGCGCGGCCGAGGCGACCATCACCCCCGTCATTGTGGCCGGTTTCGCCGCGATGCGGGCGATGAGCCGCCAGAACGACGACCCCGAAGGAGCCTGCCGGCCCTACGATATAGATCACTCCGGGTTCGTCATCGGCGAGGGCGCGGCGGTCATGATCCTGGAGAGCGCAGAGTCGGTGGAGCGCCGGGGCGTGGAAGCCTACGCCAAGATCACCGGCCTCGGCCGTACCACCGACGCCTACAACATCACCGACCCGGACCCGGAGGGCCGCGGCCTCCTGCGCGCCATGCAGCTCGCGGTAAAGGGCGCGGGGCTGGAAGGGGAGCAGATCGGCTACATCAACCCCCACGGCACGGGCACCGTCGCCGGAGACGGCCCGGAGTCTCAGGCCCTTGCCCGCGTCAACCCGAACGTGAAGGTCTCCGGGACCAAGTCAACCCTCGGCCACTCGCTCGGCGCGGGCGGCGCCATAGAGACGGCCATCTGCGCCCTCGCCCTCAAGGAGCGAACCATCCCCCCGATGCGGAACCTCACCAAGATCGCCGACGGCTGCGCCGACCTGGACTACGTCGTGAATGAACCGCGCGGCGTCCCCAACCTCGAAGCCGCCATGTGCGCCAACCTCGGCGTCGGCGGGCACAACGTCGCCGTCGTCCTCGAACAGGCGTAGGGGTGCTTGTGGCGCACCCCAACATCAACGAGCTGCCCAGAGACCTGCCGGTCCCCGAGGACGACGGAGCCTGCGACCACCTGCCCAGACTGCGGCTACCGTCCGTGCCCCTGAGATCTACTATGAGCGAGACATTGGACCTCTCGGCGTTTGAGGGACGAACGGTCGTGTACTGTTATCCGATGACCGGAAGGCCGGACCGGGAACTGCCTGAAGGGTGGGACGAGATCCCCGGAGCCCGCGGATGCACCCCGCAGTCCTGCTCCTTCCGGGACCATCACGAGGAGCTTGGGACGCTCGGCGCCCAGGTCTTCGGCCTGAGCACCCAGGACACGGAGTACCAGCGGGAAGCGGTTGAGCGGCTACACCTGCCGTTCGACCTGCTGTCGGACACGGACCTGGCTTTCGCGCGGGCGCTGGACCTGCCGACGATGGAGGTCGAGGGCATGATCCTCATAAAGCGGCTCACGCTCATCATAGACGACGGACAGATAACCAAGGTCTTCTATCCGGTCTTCCCGCCGGACAGGAGCGCGGAGGAAGTGATCGAATGGCTCTCGAAACAAGACGACCCACAGAGAACGGGCCGATGAAGCCCTCCAGAGCGGACGCTGTGGAGCGGAGGCTCGCTGAACTCGAAGCGGTCGTCGCGCCATACGGCAGCGCGCTGGTCGCGTTCTCCGGCGGCGTCGACTCCTCGCTGGCCCTCGCCGTCGCCGCGCGGGCGCTCCCAAAACAGAAGGTGCTCGCCGTCACCTCGAACAACGAGACATATCTGCCTTCGGAGCTGGATCTGGCGGCGGAGTTCGCCCGTTCCCTGGGCGTGGAGCACCTGGTGGTCAACACCCGAGAGCTGGACGACCCGAACTACGCCAGCAACCCCACCAACCGCTGCTACTTCTGCAAGAGCACGCTCTACTCCGACCTCGGAGAGCTGGCGGTAGCGCGCGGCTATGGGTGCGTCGTAGACGGGGCGAACAAGGACGACGAGGGCGATTACCGTCCGGGACGCAAGGCGGCGAAGGAGTTAAACGTGGTCTCGCCGCTCTCCGTCGCGGGGGTGACGAAGGATGAGGTGCGGGAGCTTGCGAAGTACCTGGGGCTGCCGAGTTGGGACAAGCCCGCTCTGGCGTGCCTGTCCAGCCGGTTCCCTTACGGGCAGGAGATCACGCCGGAGAAGCTCGCCCAGGTCGCTCGGGCCGAGGAGTTCATGCGCCGCGAGGGTTTCCAGCAGGTCCGGGTGCGCCATCACGGGGAGATTGCCCGCCTGGAAGTCGGCCCGGAGGAGCTGGAGCGGGCCTTCGCCGAGCGCGAGAAGATAACCGCCGAGCTAAAGGACGCCGGGTTCCTGTACGTCACGCTGGATCTCGCGGGCTACAAGTCCGGCAGCCTCAACGCCGCGCTCGGCAAGCCTGGCAGGAAGAGCCTGCCGGTGATCGGCTAGGTCCGTAGTGG
>DASSMB010000179.1:0-2769 GCA_035689095.1 Rubrobacteraceae bacterium
GGAGGCGAGGGGGTTCTGGATCGCGGAGGCCGTCTGGATCACGCACGCCATGGGCGTCGCCCGCGCGATGGCCGAATGGATCGTCTCCGGCGTCCCGAGCATAGACCTCGCCACCTGCGACGTCCACCGCTTCGAGCCCCATGCCCTGAGCGACGATTACCTGAACGCCCGCAACTCCCGCTCCTACGAAGAGGTCTACGACATCATCCATCCCCAGCAGCCGATGGAGGAGCCGCGCCCGCTCCGCACGACCCCGTTCTACGGCCGCCAGCAAGACCTCGGAGCATACTTCATGGAGTCCTCCGGCTGGGAGCGGCCACACTGGTTCGAGGCGAACGAACCGCTAGTGGAGGGACGAGATATACCGCAGCGCGAGGAGTGGTCCGGGCGCTACTGGTCGCCAATCGCCGGCGCGGAGCACCAGGTAACCCGCGAGAAGGTAGCCCTCTACGACATGACGCCCCTCAAGCGAGCGGAGGTCACGGGACCGGGCGCCCTGGAGTTCCTGCAACGTCTAAACACCAACCAGCTCGACAAGCCCGCCGGGAGCGTAACCTACTCGCTGATGCTCGACGAGGCGGGCGGTATACGGAGCGATATAACCGTCGCGCGGCTCGGCGAGGAGACCTTCCAGCTCGGCCTGAACGGGCCGCGGGACATCCTCTGGATGGAGGACCATTTGCCGGAGGACGGCTCGGTGCATGTCCGGGACGTTACCGGTAGTTCCTGCTGCATCGGGGTGTGGGGGCCGCTGGCGAGGGATCTGGTGCAGCCGCTCACGGACGACGACCTCTCGAACGAGGCTTTCGGGTACTTCAAGGCGCGACGGATCTATATAAGAGAAGTGCCTGTAACCGCGCTGCGCGTCTCCTACGTCGGGGAGCTCGGGTGGGAGCTCTACGCGCCGACGGAGATGGGTTTGCGGTTGTGGGACCTACTGTGGGATGCCGGACAGCCGCTCGGGGTGATCGCGGGCGGCCGGAGCGCCTTCGGCAGCCTGCGCCTGGAGAAGGGCTACCGGCTCTGGGGCACCGACATGTCCACCGAGCACGACCCCTACGAGGCGGGCCTCGGCTTCGCCGTGAAGCCGGACAAGGGAGACTTCGTCGGCCGGGAAGCGCTCATTCGTCGCAGAGAAGATGGACTGCGCCGGAAGCTGAGTTGCCTGGTGCTCGAAGACCCGAACGTAGTGGTCGTTGGCAACGAGCCGGTCTACTCGGGGGGTGAGCCGGTCGGCTATGTCACGAGCGCGGCTTACGGGTACAGCATCGGCAAGAGCATCGCGTATGGGTGGCTGCCGCCGGAGCTTTCGCGGGTGGGGACCCGGGTGGAGGTCGAGTACTTCGGGGAGCGGCACGGCGCTACCGTGTCAGCCGAACCTCTCTTCGACCCGGAGATGCGGCACCTGGGTGTCGTACGGAAGAGCCCGGAGCCCGCCGCGCGGGCTGCATCCTACGCGAGAGTCCCGGCGGACGGCGGAGTTTGATGGCGGGTGTTGATCACACCGGTCCTATGTATATGTCTGGACTGTCCGCTCTGCGTATGCCGGAAGGCGTAGTCGCTTATGGAGAGAGCCAGATAAAGGAAGGAGAGCGGACTGCGCCCGGTAGATGCGGTTAACAAAAGCGGTTCCGTAAGGTCGGTAAACAGGGCTGTCGCCATAATGAGGTTTCTCTCCAGTCATGGGCCTGCAACCCTGACGGAGGTCTCGGACGGCGTGGAGATCTACAAGTCCACCGCTCATCGTCTGCTCGCGACTCTGCGGGACGAGGGGCTGGTCGAGCAGGACGCCGCGACCACCAGGTACAGTCTGGGTTACGGGCTGGCGCTTCTGGCAAGCTCTGTAACATCCGGCCCGGACATCCTGCGCTGCGCCCGGCCGGTCTGCGAGCGTCTCAGCGAGGAGACGGGGGAGACGGTTACGGTCGCGGTCCTGGAGAACAACGAGGCCGTCGTGATCCACCAGGCGCTATCTAACTCTTCCGCGCTGAGCGTTGACTGGACGGGGAGGCACACGCCCATACACGCTACGGGCGCGGGAAAGGTGTTCCTCGCGCACATGCCGGAGAGCCAGCTAGATAGCATCATGGTAGACCCTCTGGAGCGCTTCACGGAGCATACCGTGGTAGAGCCTGCGCGGCTGCGGGAGGATCTGGAGGACATCCGGGCCAGAGGCTACGCTATCTGTTTCGAGGAACTGGAGCCCGGCCTGAACGTGATCGCGGCTCCGGTGCGGTTCTCGCAGGGACCCGTGACCGCTGCCATATCGGTCTCCGGTCCGGCCTTCCGGTTCCCGCCGGACGGCGCCGAGGCAGTCGGCGAGTTGACCTGCGGGGCCGCCGACGAGATATCCAGGTGTCTGGGGTTCTGGGAATGATGGGCTCGCCGGGGCGCCGGATGCCTGTGAGTGTCAAAGAGGCGCGTGAATTGACAGTTGGCCACACATTCGTCAGAATTCGCTGTGCGCTGGGGATGGTATCGGCGGGATGAGGGGGCAGGCAATAAGGCGCGCGGGCCTCGTCTTGTTCGCTACGCTTCGCGACCATGAAGAGACGATGTACAGCACCGAGCGCTAGAGGGGATTGCATTTATGCGCCGCACTGAGCATCAGGTAACGGCATGAACAGTCTGAGCTTTCCGGACTACCTGGCGTCGCGCTGGGATGACCTCCTGGAGCTTTCGATAGAGCACGTTCAGGTGGTGTTGATCTCGTTGTTGATCGCGACGGTCATAGGGGTCTCGCTTGGAATCCTTACCTACCGGCGTCCG